>JAFYAD010000015.1 GCA_017540915.1 Lachnospiraceae bacterium | reverse complement strand
CTGCGATGGGTGTGTTGGTGTTTGCCGTATTGAATCTTTTGACGGCAATGGTCTACATCATATTGCATCATGATGTTAAAGAGCTTTTGTATATCTGTTCTTTCATACCCATGGCGGGATTGTCGGTGTTGACGGTGCAGTGGGTTAAGAAAGGCATTTTGAAGGGAAAGATATGATCAGTATCAGGCATATAAAAAAATCATACGACGGCAAGGCGGTGCTAAAGGATGTTTCATTTGATATCACGCCGGGATCCATATACGGGCTCATAGGTATAAACGGTGCCGGCAAGACAACGCTGATGAACATTATGACCGGCTTGTCCGAAGCAGATTCCGGTGAGTGTGAATTTACGGACGGTGAAAAGAGACTGAAGGTAGGATATCTTCCGGATCTGGTATCTTTTTATGATTATCTGAACACGGATGAGTATCTGGATCTTCTGCTGATGGACAAAGATCCCGCAAAAAGGGATGAGCTTTTGTCCATGGTGAGTTTGTCGAAGGGCATCAGGATCGGCAGTATGTCCAGAGGCATGAGACAGAGGCTTGGTATAGCCGCTGTACTGGCCGGGGATCCTGATGTGCTGCTGTTGGATGAGCCTACCAGCGCCCTTGACCCTGCCGGGCGTGCCGATGTCAGGGAGATAATGCTGAACCTTAAATCCAAAGGGAAGACAATGATCCTGTCGACCCATGTTCTGGCGGATATGGACAGCATCTGTGACCGGGCGGGTTTTCTGCACAACGGAGTCATAGTGCAGGAGGTAGATGTACAGCAGAATAAAAACACTGTCATGGGATTTTCCGTTCGTTTCGAGACAATGCCTGATATGAGTATGTTTGCGGATTGCGGTGACTGTGTGAAGGTTACGGAGGAGTGTGTCGCTGAATTCCATCTCGATGAAAGTGACCTCATTAAGAGCCAGCAAAAAATATTGGGAGCCTTGTCGCGCATGAATGTCGGTATTGAATCCATACGTACCACAACACCGGATCTGGAACAGATATTCAAAGAGGTAATAAAGGCGTAAAGATAGCGATCAATGCAGTATCGGATATCATAGCAGGACCGGTGACCGGGATGACACCGGTTACTTATAGAAATCAAAAGATCTGTAAAAGGAGTGCATATGAGTGGCGGATTGGCTGTATGCATAAAAAAAGACATAAAAGAAGTGCTGCGCACCGGAAAGCTGATTCTCATTGCCGGGCTTTTGTTTGGAATAGGTTTCATGGTGCTGGTGTTTACCGTGATCTTTTCCAATATACCTAAAGAGCTTTGGAGTCTTTTGGAAGGCTTTGATATAGAAGCTCTTGAGAAGATGATGGAACAGTTCTACCCGAAGATAGTGAGCGAGAGTCTGGAGCTGTTCTCATATAATGTGGGTGCATTTTTCACACTCATCTTAGTGATCATGATGCAGGGACAGCTGCCGGGAGAGAGGAATGCAGGAACATGGATACTGCCCAGACAGCACGGCATCACACCGATGGATCTGATAGAGAGTAAATGTATTGTGTATGGCGGTATCAGCGGCGTGTCCGTGACAATGGGGTATCTCGTATACTATCTGCTGGCCATGACCTTTATGGAGAGGAACATGACCTTTGTCAATGCGTTGGTGTGTGCTCTGGTTCACGGATTTAATATGCTGTTCATCGTGACATATATGCTGTTTTTGTCTATGTTACTCAAAAAGCCCATAGCCGGAGCGATTTCCGTGGTGGCTGTGGTGCTGCTGATGCCGGATATCGGAAGGTTTTTCCCCTTTGGGATCTATTTCCCCACGAATCTTCTGACCTTTGTCTACGACAGCAGCAGTAATTACAGGGAGCTTCCGGTTCCTTTTGTTCTGAATGTTTTCATACTGTTAGTGATGTGGATAATGCTGAGACATAAATATATGGAAAAACGTGATTGATCCTTTCCGGGGGTATTGTCTGAAAGGACGGAAAGAGATGTATAACGGATCTGTACGACAGAAATAGACGGACGTTTCTATGGAAAAGAAATCGTCCGTCTTTGATTTTTTGAACTACTTTTTCTTTACTGTACAGTATTTATAGATAACCCTGGCACTGACCTTGTCATTTGCTTTTGCTACAATACTGTCAGATAAACAGCATAAAGCAGGCGAAAACCGGCCGAAATGGAGTTTGATCATGATCTAGCATGAAAATACCTTATCGTAATCGTAGCCACGATCAGGTGTAAAGCTTCTCTTTTGTAAGGTGAAATATACGACACCGTTTTTATTTACGGCGAATGAAATTGGGGTGGGTTGAGCCTGCCCTTTTTCTATTTCGCTGCGTATCAGAGGATAAGCAGCGTTTTTGATCAGTGCGGTCTCATCCGCGGTGGGATATGCAGGCTCGCCCATGTCGTGCCACAATTTCAGGGGATTACAGCATTCTTCGTCCACAGTCTGAGTGACCAGTGTATATTCGGCGCTGTCCTCAAGGGGGAATGTGATTTCCTTTGACAGCAGATCACCATTGATATTCCACAGTATTCCGGCATACCCGCTGTCATTTTTGACGATAACGGCGGATTTGTCACGGTAAACGCAGGTTTCACCAAACTGTTTCAACAGCTTGAAAAACCGGAAAGTCCAGAAGGTGGGTTTGGGTATATTGCCTGCAGCCACCATACCGAAACCGCCGTGGAACAGTGAGTCCGGAACGCCCTGTTCCTCAAATACATCACCGAATGTCCAATATGAATACGCTTCGTTGACGTCGCCGAGTCTTGAAAGCTGCTCTGCGAGATAAGCAGCGTTAATGTTTGTGTCGTGGATCACGCCTTTTGGAGTATAAGAAGTGCTGAACTCTGTAAGGTGTATGGGCAGATCTTTGAACTCTTCATATGAATCCACGATATCGCGGGTTGACTGAAGATTTTCAAAACGCATTTCCGAATCTTCCAGTTTCGAATAGTCATAATGACCGATACGCTCCGGAAATTCCACTGTATAGTGGTGTCTTGTGATGCGGTCGGGACGAAGCCCTTCTTTTCGGCAGAAGTCCAGAAATGCCCTGATCCATTCCGCATCATTTACGCCGCAGATGGCGGGACCTCCGACTTTGAAACGTTCATCCAGCTTTTTGATGGCGAGAAATGATTCTTTGAAAAGCTTAAAGTATTCATCACGGTCGGCCTTGTACCAGAAGCCCGGGAGGTTGGGCTCGTTCCATACTTCGATGGGCCAGGTCACGACCTCTTCACCGTAGCGATTCAACAAATGTTTTAGCAGGGATACCACCATATCCGTCCAGAGACGGTAATCCTTCGGTGGTGTTGTGTTCCCCTTCCAGTAGAAGATGGTCTGTGTGCCGGATGCAAGTTTGTCCGGCATGAAGCCGAGTTCAAGGTAAGGTCTTATGTTGAGGCGCAGATACTGATCAAAGATGCGGTCAATATAGGTGTAATTGTACTCGACCTTTGTCTCTCCGTTTTCTTCATATTCATGATATATCGAAACATCATCCGAGAAAAGACCATGTCCACGGATGTAGGAAAAACCGATCTTATCCTGCACAAATGCGAGTTCTTTAAGATATTCGTCCGTCAGCGCAAGACCGAGACGACCGGTGCCGACACAATAGTCCACGTTATTGCGGAACGGAATATGAGATTCCTTGTCAATTAAGATTTTTTCTGTGTTCATAGCTTCCTCCTGGCAGAATGTCCTTTTGTGTAACTATCACGATTGTATCAAAAGTCTGATTTCACGGCAAACCTTTTTGACCCTCGAATTATTTATCTCTTTTCGAATTATAAAAAATATGCTATAACACTTTTTAAAGGCTCCCCTCTCAGGGGAGCTGTCAGCTTTGCTGACTGAGGGGTTGTTTATAAAGATCACCCTATCAGCCGGCGGCCGTCTCCACAGCAGATGGAGGCTGAGACCGGATACAGGATTTGAGACATCAAGAGGAGGAGCATTATGGAGAACAAAAACGGATTGGGAAGATTTGTGGGAGGACTTGCAAGCCTTGTGGTAGGTCTTTTCATTTTGTTTAACAGAGTACATGTGGGACCCGCAGGCTGGGGAGGCTGGGGGACATTCAGCATAGGAAGGTTCAGTTTTCCGTCCGGACTTGTGATGGTGCCATTTATAGTGGGTGTTATCTGGATGTTCGCCAGCAACGGCTCCTTCCTGTCAAAGTGCTTTACGGCTTTTTCCGTACTCATCATTGTCGCTGCCATTATCATGAATACGACGTTCTGGCTTGATTCCATGAATATGTTCGACTGGATAGTGATACTGGTGCTGATATTCGGAGGCGGCGGTGTTGTGGCAAGCGTTCTCTTCAAAGACAACGGCAAGACTGAGGAGAGGAGCGGGGAAGACAAGCCTGATGACAACGCCGAGAAGATACAGCATATTGAGGATGAGCTTAACGCGCTGAAGAACAGTATGGACAATTAAATAATTCAAAAAACAGTTGACAGACAGGTGAAAGCATATTATTATACTTTTATTACCTACTAAGCAAGTAGGAATTAAAAGAATACGGAGGAGATTATTATGTCAGATGTAAAGCAGAGTTCACTGGAACTGATCGGAAACACACCATTATTGAAACTCAACAACTACACCAAAAAAGCAGGTATCGACGGAGCAGATATTTTGGCAAAGCTTGAATATCTGAACCCTGCCGGATCCGTAAAGGATCGTATTGCGCTTTCCATGATAGAGGATGCGGAGGAAAAGGGTCTGCTGAAACCGGGTGCGACCATCATAGAGCCCACATCAGGTAATACGGGCATCGGTCTTGCTGCGGTTGCGGCTGCTAAGGGATACCATGCGATACTGACATTGCCGGATACCATGAGTATAGAGCGCAGAAATCTCCTGAAAGCATACGGTGCGGAGCTGGTACTGACCGAGGGCGCCAAGGGTATGAAGGGAGCCATCGCAAAGGCAGAGGAACTTAAGGCGGAGATCAAAGGAGCCGTTATCCTGGGACAGTTTGTGAATCCCGCAAACCCGAAAAAGCATTTCGAGACCACGGGACCGGAGATCTGGGATCAGACGGACGGCAAGGTTGACATATTCATAGCAGGTGTAGGTACAGGCGGTACCATCACCGGCGTAGGCGAATTTTTGAAGTCAAAAAATCCGGATGTTAAGATAATAGCAGTGGAGCCGGAGAGCAGCCCGGTACTTTCCGGAGGCGCAGCGGGACCGCATAAGATCCAGGGTATCGGAGCCGGTTTCGTACCTGAGACATTGAATACAAAGGTGTATGATGAAGTTATAAAGGTGGCAAATGAAGATGCGTTTGCCGAAGGCAAGCGTTTCGCAGTGAGCGAGGGTATTCTGGTCGGTATATCTTCCGGTGCTGCATTGAAGGCAGCAGGCATTGTAGCTGCACGTCCCGAGAACAAAGGAAAGACTATTGTGGCATTGCTGCCTGATTCGGGAGACAGATATCTCTCCACAGCATTATTTGCCGAGTAGAGTTGAACAAAAACACAGATCAGGAGATCCGGCGCAATACCGGGTCTCTTTGTCCTGTATTGAGGAAATACTAAATGACACTAAATCAGCTTAAATACGCGATAGCCGTATCCAAGGAAAACTCCCTGAATGATGCAGCCAAGAAGCTGTTCATATCCCAGCCCAGTCTGACCGGTGCCATGCACGCCCTTGAAGATGAGGTGGGATTTGAGATATTCACACGCTCGAAGACCGGAGTTACGCTGACTCCTAAGGGTGCCGAATTTTTAGGTTATGCCAGATCCGTTATAGAGCAGTTCGATCTTCTGGATGCAAGGTATGTTTCCAAGACGAAGGTCAAGAGACAGTTCAGCGTGTCCATGCAGCATTATTCTTTTGCGGTAAAAGCCTTTATCAGTCTGGTGAGCGAGTACGGATATGACGAGTATGAGTTCGAGGTTCATGAGACCAAGACACATGAGATCATTCATAATGTAAAAAACAGACAGAGCGAGCTGGGCATCATATATATGAATGATTTCAACAGAACGGTACTAAAAAAAGTGATCGGCGAGGCCGGACTTAGCTTTACACCGCTGTTTGACTGTGGTATTTATGTTTATATCAGCAAAAAGAATCCCCTTGCGATAAAAAAGCTAAAGAAGGGCGGGACGGTCACTTTTGACGAGCTGGATGATTATCCGTGCCTGACCTTCGATCAGGGCGATCACAACTCTGCGTACTACGCGGAGGAGGTTATGAGCACCCATCAGTACAAGCAGACCATCAAAGCCAATGACAGGGCTACCATGCTAAATCTCATAAAGGGCATAAACGGGTTTACGCTGTGTTCCGGCATTCTGTGCGAAGATCTGAACGGCTCGGATTATTGTGCGCTCAAGCTTGACACCGATGAGGTCATGACTATAGGATATCTTTCGAGGAAGGATTCCATGATCAGCGAGATCGGGCAGAAATATCTTGAAGAGGTGTCAAAATACAAGGAGCTTGTGCTGGAATGAAAGGCTGAAGGCAGCTCGCGATACAGAGAATGTTTTATTACCGGGATTACAGGAGCAAAAATATGATATCAACAAGAGGAAGATACGCACTGAGAGTTATGTCGGAATTGTCGGATCATGAGCCTGATCAGCTTGTGCCATTAAAGGAGATAGCGGAACATCAGGGTGTTTCGCTGAAATACCTGGAGAGCATAATGTCCATACTGGTTAAAAACAAGCTGGTGGTGGGAGCATCCGGTAAAGGCGGCGGGTACCGCCTTAAAAAGCAGGCGCAGGAGTACACCTTAGGAGAGATACTGAGAGCCACCGAGAACAGCATAGAGCCTGTGGCATGTACCGCAAAGGACAGCGAGCCCTGCGAGAGAAATGCCATTTGTCCCACTTATCCGATATGGATGGAACTGTCCGGACTTATAAATGATTTTCTTGACAGTAAGACTCTTGCCGATCTGAAAAAACAAAAATGATCTTTTGTGAGCACATTACAGCCGCAGCCTTAACCGGGCAGGTTATTTTCCTGCAGGGATTAAGGTTGCGGCTTTTTTTGATTGATAAAGACGGGAATACATTGTATAATGGGCTCTATGAGAGTTTCTGCCGGGAGGAGTGCGGTATGTTTTTTCTGATAAGAGAGGTATTGGAGGAAGTATCGGAGGAAGTGGCCTTAAGGGCGGGAGAGCAGTATGTTGCGATCCTGACTTCCGAGGAATGGAGGAGCAAAAAAGACTCTTTTGACATGGGTATGGATCTTGAGCCTGACTTAAGCGAGATATATACCACTATGGCTGAGGTGAACTTTGATTCTCTGACCGGTACCTTTTCCATACCGGACAGGACTGATCTCTCGGATGAGAGCACCTTTGCCTTTGCCCTTGACGAAAAGGTATTGTATTCATAGATGATCTGAATGAGGCGGAAAAGATCGTTAGGAGCATACAGAAGACCAGAAAATGGCGGTTTCCGAGCCTTGAGCGTTTCATTTATGATTTCCTGGATCATATCATAAAGGATGATCTGAGACTGATGGAGAAATACGAGCGTGAGCTGGATGCCATGGAACAGGCCATACTGAGCGGCGAGGAGGATCTGGAGTCCGGCCGCGTCAATGAGATACGGGGAGACATCCGTGATCTTTTGATCCATTACGAGCAGCTCACCGATCTTGGACAGGAGCTTGAGGAAAATGAGAACAGCTTTTTCAGGCAGGATAATCTGAGATATTTCAGACTGTTTTTGAACAGGATCGCGAGACTTCAGGACAGATCAACATCCCTTCGCGACTATACGATGCAGATCAGGGATCTTCACAAGGCCGATCTGGATATCAAGCAGAACCGCATCATGACGGTGCTCACCGTGGTGACCACCATCTTCATGCCGCTGACACTGATCGTCGGGTGGTACGGTATGAACTTTAAGTATATGCCGGAGCTTGAGTTCAAGTGGAGCTATCCTTTGGTACTGATCATCAGTATACTGATAGTGGTGGGAAGCCTTCTGTTTTTCAAGAAAAAGAAGTGGCTGTAGGAAAGTCAACACATTTAACGGGAGATGAGACATGAATATATTCAGGAAAAAGGCAGTTTCATATGTTGTTCTGGTGGCAACGGCATTTTGCATGCTGTTCATATCGCCGGATGCAGCTCAGGCAGCGACGGTATCTTCTGTCACACGGGAGATAACTCTTGAGAGCAGAAGCGCCGGCTCTGCCGATAAATCATCCTGGTATGTGGATTATGTCGGCTACAACACCGTCACAAAGGATACAAAGACTACTTACAATAATTCTCCTTATTCCATCAAGGTGGTCAATAATACCTACAGTGTCACGGAGGTCAAAAAGACATACAATGTAAAAAAGGGGACATATTACAAGGCTTCCGCAATGGTGAAATGCTCCGGATTGGAGGTGGATCCTTCGGCTACGAACAGGAACACCGGCGCTTTTATCGGGCAGAATTTTTCATACAGCAATTCGGAACCTTCGACATCCGGAAAATGGAAGAAGATATCATATACTTTTTATACCGGTGACAGCACAGAGTATTCGATCTCGCTGAAAAACGGCGTATGGTACGGCGAATGCAAGGGTACTGTATGGTTTGACAATGTGAAGCTCGAGGAGCTCAAGACCACCAATAAATGGAATGTGCTCACCATTTTTTTCACAAGGGCGAATGGAACGGGGAAATTGTCCGACGGTAAGAAGGTGAAGATCAAGTCCTCCATATCGGACAGCAAGATCAAAGAGTACAAACAGATATTGAACGGTCTTTATGATGATATGGACAAAGTTACAGGCGGTCTGATGGATGTAAAAAACATCGACTACCGTGTCTGCGATATGAAGCTGAAGGATTTTATCCCTTATGACTACAAGGACCAGTGGGGAGTGGATATACACTGTCTGCAGTACAACTGGGATGTTCCGAAGGTTCGAAGGAAGATAATGAGCCTTATAGGTGATAAAAGCTATCAGCAGATCATACTGATTGTGCCGCATTCAAAAACCTTCGGATGGTGGGGGCTTACCGGAGGAGGATTTAACGGTATTAATTGCAGTGTTATCCAGACCGGATACGAGGATTACATGATAGATTCCGGATATCCCACCAATGTTTTTATACACGAGATGGCTCACGGGCTGGAACATAATACCAATGAGGGAAGATCCACTCCCATAGCGAGTCTTCATTCCTCTTCGGATTACGGATACAGTTCAGATTCCGAGGCAGACAGCTATGAATGGTATAAGGATTATTACCGTGATACGATAAAGGGCGGCAAGGGCATAGATCCTGCCGTATATTGGAAGCCGTTAAATAGCGGGAAGGTTATATCTGACGATATGACCCTCGGGTCGGGGATATATTGACAAAACAGGCCGGAAAAGAACAGCCTGGAATTCAAAAAAGGAGAGGATACTATGGTAGATGTAAAAGGAAGATGGGCGCTTGTCACAGGCGCAGCAAGAGGGATCGGACACGGTGCGGCACTTTTTATGGCGGAAAGGGGCTGTAATCTGATACTGCACGGCAGGACAAAGGATCACTGCGCAAAGGTTCTGGAAGAAGTGAAGGCGCTGGGGGTAGAGGCGTATGTTGTAGCTGCCGAGTTTTCGGACCTTTCGCAGGTTGAGGCAATGCTAAATGAGATAGACATCCTGGGCATGGATGTGGATATCGTGCTCAACAATGCGGGAATACAGGTGGCATATCGCAACGAATACCTGCAGACACCGCCGGAAGATTACGAGCAGAGCTTTAAGATCAACACCATAGCGCCTATGATGATAATGTATCATTTCCTGCCCCTCATGGAGAAGAGAGGTTTCGGGCGTATTGTGAACACAACCAGCGGCATCCGCCTTGAACCTCAGCAGGCGGGGTATTCGGCCAGCAAGGCGGCTCTCGATAAGGTGACCATGGATCTTGCTGCACAGTATGAGGGAACGGACATTTGCATCAATATCACGGATCCGGGCTGGTGCAGGACGGATCTGGGTGGAAGCCAGGCTCCTAATGCACCGGAATCATCGCTGCCGGGTGTAGTGGTAGGAGCGTTTATCGATGACAAAAAATCCGGCAGGGATTTTGCGGCAGGCAACTTTACGGGCATGACCTTAGAGGAGGCAGTAGCGAAGGCCGAGGATAATTTCCCGATATACACAGGCTCCGTGGCTTATCCGGTGAAAGAGGAAGAACCTGATGATGACGCATCGGTGGATGACGCTGCTACAGTGGGCGTGAACGCTGCAGAAGAGATTGCGAATACTGATGATCTCATCAGCAAAAAGGCTCTTATAGAGCTGATCGAAAAGATGCCGGCAGTTGCAGGTTCTGCGGTTGCAAGCTCTGATGCGGTGGCGGAGGATTCGGAAAAAACGGATGCTGCAGCCGTGAAATCGAATACAACGGACAACATGGAAAATGACGATTACGACACGGTCAGGACACCATATTCCGTCAATCAGAAACATTTGGATCCGAGACTTGCCGATCCGGCGCATGATGTCCATAAGACTATAGCGTCCTGTCCCGACTGCGGAAGATATATTCCATACGGAACACCCTACTGTCCGCACTGTAGGAGTATTCTGGAGTGGAGAAGTTAGGCAGGAGTTACTATTCACAGCCACTTTACATACATTCTACAGGCTCGCCCTGACATCGGCAATCTGCTCAGCAAGCTGGCAGAATTGCCTTGTCGGGCTCTACTGCCGCTATCGCGGCTGCCTGTATCATGTATGTAAAGTGACTG
>JAFYAD010000156.1 GCA_017540915.1 Lachnospiraceae bacterium | reverse complement strand
TAATGCCACACCGTAAAGACATACCGTGCCCAGATTCCAGAAAGTTTCCACGATGGGAGTGTTAAGCTCGTTTCGCCTGAAGATCCTGAGCCACTGTTTTACACAGGTGTCATGGATCTCTGCGTATGTCTTTTCGCTGCTTTCCGTGCGGTTGTAGCTCTTGACGATCTTTTCGCCCATTATGGTCTCCACCACAAAGGCGGAACGGTTGGAATTCTTGGCACGGAGTTTTGCAAATTCTTTTCTGATGAAGTATCTCAGTGTGAATATGCAGACCATCATGGGGATCACTATCATGAACACGATCCCTGTCAGTATGGGGCTTAAGCCCAGCATAAAGAATGTCACGATGATGAGCTTTACAAGATAGGACAGCAGGTTCAAAACATAATTGGAAAAGAAGTTTGCAAGATCATTTACATAATCCGTAACGCGCACCACGATCTTTCCGTTGGGTTTTGAATCGAAATAGTCAAAGGGCAATTCCTGCAGCTTGTAAAATATCTCTTTTCGGACATCACAGATGATCTTGTGTCCGACTATACCCATGATCCTCTGATGTACAAAGTTTACACAGATTTCCAGCAGAGCGATCACTGCCATGGCTGACACTATGAAGGTCAAAAGCCTGTAATCTTCGGTGACGACCACGTTGTTGATGATCTCCTTCAAAAGGAGAGGAGTGATCATGGCAAGACCTGCGGATACCAGCATCAAAACGCCCACCAGTATAAAGTATCCGGCGTAGGGCTTCATATACCGTAAGATGCGGCCAAATTGTCTTATGTCGAATTTCTTGCGGATGACTTCGTCCTGAAAATATGTATTGCGCTTAGCCATTTTCACACACCCCCTTCCGCGATAGCATCGGCCAGGGCGTCAAAGTTGACGGAGCCCTCCTGGTTTTTCTGAATATTATAGATCTTGGCGAAATCGCCGTTCAAATTCATCAACTCGTCGAAAGTGCCTCTCTCTTCAATGCTGCCGTCTCTCATGAACAGGATCTCGTCGCAGTCCACTACGGAGGAAAGCCTGTGCGCAGAGATCAGCAGGGTTTTGTCAGGGTAGTATTTTTTGATATCGGCCAGGAGCTTCTTTTCGGTGCCGACGTCAAGGGCTGATGTGGAATCATCCAACACCAGTATGGGGGCATCGCGTAACAGTGCCCTGGCGATGGAAACTCTCTGTTTTTGACCTCCTGAGATACCGAGTCCCCTCTCGCCCACTATGGTCTCATAACCATCTAAAAGCCCAATGATAAAACCGTGAGCCTGGGCATGTTCGGCAGCTTTCTGTATCTGCTGACCTTCGACCTCGGGTTCCGAGTAGGCAATATTGGTGGTGATGGTATTGGAGAACAGGAACACATCCTGAAACACATAAGAAAACTTCTGTCTCAGGGAGTCCAGGTCATATTCTCTGATATCTGTTCCGTTTAACGTGATCCTTCCTTTGCTGACATCATGAACCCGGATCAGGGACTCTAAGAGCACGCTCTTGCCGGAACCTGTGCCGCCAACGATACCTATTTTTTTGCCGGGAGTCACGTCCAGATCTATATGTTTTAATATTTCCTGTCCCTGAATTTCGAGAGAAGCATTTTCTACCTTCAGGTGTATGTTTTCAATGGCTTTTGCTGACTGATCGCCGCCTATGATGCGGCTCTCACAATTCATGAAATCCATCATCTTTCTGCCGGATACAAGCTGCTGCTGCATCTGGAACAGACTGTTATTGATCTGTGTCACATGGTTCATGATACGGAAAACATAGTCTGCACAGGCCACCAGATATCCCACCAGAAGCTGCCCCTTCATGACCAGCACAGCAGCCACGGCGATACTGCCTACATATGCAACCTGCCTTATGATGCTGAAAACAGCCTCAAATGAAGAGGAGAGCTTTACCTGTTTGATATGCGAATCTCTCAATGTGATGTTGGATTTATCAAACTTTTTCTTCTCAAGATCCTCGTTGGTGAAAGATCTTACAAGGCGGACCGCCTCTATGTTTTCCTGCACCGTCAGTGACATGTTGCTGTTGCAGCTTCTGATGGCGCGGAAGTTTTCTCTTGCAAGCTTCCTGAATCTGAGCAGCGCAACCGCAAAAAAAGGAGTCAGTATCACCGGTATGATCAACAGGTACGTATTGATGGTCGCCAGCATTATGATAGCTACGATCAGCACGAATAAGCTGTCAAAGATATTGGGGATCATCCTGCAGAATAACTCTTTGAACATGATGGTGTCGGAATTGATGGTGGTCAGAAGCTCGCCGGTGTTATATTCCGATATGGTCTCCGAATCAAGTTCCATCAGCTTGTGAAAAGTGAGCCGCCTTAAATCTGTTTCCAGTCCCAGACCGAGACGCTGCAGAATGTAGTTTTTGGCGTAAACGATCACATCTTTTAAGAGGATCAGACCCAGGAACAGAAAGGCTAAGTTCCAAAACAGCTCCATACTGTGTACAGCCCCGTATTTTCCGGAGAGAAGAAAAGAAAAAATTCCGCTATGCTCAGGCGTTTCGTCCTTGATCACATAATTGATGAACATGGCGGTCAGCAGCGGCAGGAGAAGATCTGCTGTCAATGCCGTAAAACTCAGCAGCTTTGTCAGAATGTCAAACGGCAGATATTTCTTCCACTGTCTGAACCCGAATTTGAACACTTCCATAACATTAAACCCTTTCGTATTTTAACTCCTGTTTACAATACGGAAAATACTATACCATGTATTTCCGGTTGTTTCAACGTTACTGTGAACAGTAATGATGATATTTCAACAACTCCTTGTAATAGAAATTGAAAAATAGTATAATGCAAAGGATTGTTTTTTGTTGAACAGTGATCAAATTAATATACATAACAGGAGATTACTATGAAAAAAGGATTGGTTTTGGAAGGCGGAGCCATGAGAGGGCTCTTCACGGCAGGTGTTCTGGATGTTTTCATGGAAAATGATATCAAGTTTGACGGCTGCGTGGGTATTTCGGCAGGAGCCATATTCGGCTGCAACCTGAAATCCCATCAGGTCGGAAGGGCACTGCGTTACAATCAAAAATACGCCCGCGATCCCAGATACTGCAGTATCAGATCGCTGGTGACAACCGGAAACCTTTACGGCGCGGATTTCTGTTATAAAACGCTTCCTTATGAGCTGGATCCCTTTGATTTCGAGGCGTTTGAGAAGGATCCCATGGAGTTTTATGTGGGAACTACAGATGTTAACACGGGACGTCCTGTTTTCCACAAATGTACAGATGGCAGGGATAATGATCTTACATGGATCAGGGCTTCCGCTTCCATGCCGATGGTATCAAAGCCTGTGGAGGCAGGGGGCAGACTTCTGTTGGACGGCGGTATTACCGATCCCATTCCATTACATTTCATGGAACAAAAGGGTTACGACCGGAATGTGGTGATTCTGACACAGCCCGCAGATTATGTCAAAAAGAAAAGCGCGGGAACACCCGTCATGAGCCTTCTGTTAAGGGAGTATCCGGCTATAGCGAAAGCCATGAGCTACAGGCATCACCTGTATAACGCACAGACCCGCAGGATCGCAAGACTTGAGGCACAGGGCAAGATCTTCGTCATCAGACCGCCTAAATCCCTGGGCATAGGCCGTACCGAGAGCGATCCCAATGAGCTTGAAAGAGTATACTACATAGGCAGGTGTGAAGGACTTGCCTGTATCGAGAGGCTCAGAAAATTTTTATCAAAGACCAAATAATGTGTCTGCAGACACGGTGACCGGAGAAAAACATGAAAAAAAACAGGATAACAGCGGTCTTAAGCCTTGTATTGATATGTGCAATGACTGCCTGCGGTGTGCAGGAAGGCATGAACGCAGTAAGCGCGGACAATGCCGCAGAGCCGGCTGATCAGACAGACATAGCACAGACTGAGATCGCGCAGGCAGAACCGGCAGATCCAAAGGATGATTTTTACAGATACGTAAACGGAGATGAACTGGCAAATGCTAAGTTTGAGTATGGCAGTATGTCCTATGAGGGTGGCTTTGACTCAAAACTCGTAGAGGATCAGGTCAAGGATATCATAAGAGAGGTTGTCTCGGGAGACGGTTATGAAAAAGGTTCCGAGGAAGACGTCATAAAGACTGCTTATGAAAAATTCAAAACCTATGATTTTGATGCACCGGTGGTTCCGGCAGAGCTGGATGCATGTCTCCATGAGATAGATGCTGCGTCTTCCGTGGATGAATTGCTGGAAATTGATGCAAAGCTGGTGCGGGATTACGGTCTGACCGGAATCCTCAATCTGCAGGTGTCCGAGGATTATCTTTCTTCCGGTGGGAGTACCCTGTCTTTTGCCCAATACAGATCGGTTATTGACACGGATTTCAAGACGCTGGAAGAGACTTATGATTCATTAAACTCTATTAAAAATATGGGAAGCGCCATCCGGCAGGCTATGGGGCACGACAAGGAGCAGGGTGACGAATACGGAGTGGCATTCGGTGTTCTGGTCAAAGATCTGTATAACGCTACAGATATGGAGATCGTAAATGCTATTATGCAGTTCAAGTATATCACAAATCACACTCATGATGAGATCGCAGCGATATTTTCCAATGTGGACATCGACAAATATACATCCATCATAGGTATCGCCCCCGCTTACTGTGAGAGTTTTGCGGTTGTGGATGAAGGCCAGTTAAAAGGTCTTAATGATCTGCTGACTGCAGATAACCTGGAAGCCCTGAAAACATGGGAAATGGTTGCCTTAAGCTCCAAATACAGACGCTTTCTGGCCGCAGGTTATAAAGAGCTGGAGCAATACAGGCAGATAGATTACTCTTCGGGGGAGGATCAGATCATAAACGAGATTGTGTCTGTTTATGATGAGACCGATCCGCTGTATGTGGAACGGCACTATACTGAGGAGATGGATAAGGCTCTTGTCTCGATGTGCGATGATATCAGAGGCGGATACAGAAAGCTCATCTCTCAGGCGGACTGGCTCAGTGAACCCACCAAAAAGGGATTGTTGAAAAAACTTGAGAATATCATATATGTCACCGGTGCCGATATGGAAAGGCATGACGTAAATGATTACAAAAACCTGGACGGAGAAGACTACTTTGAGTTTTTCCGCAATTACCAAAAGATCCATACATTGCAGAACATAAGGTCTCTGGGCGAACCGACGGATCGTAAAGAGATCACCATGCCGATGCAGATGGTGAATGCCTGCTATGATCCCGCACACAATAACATCACCATAACGGTAGCCATCACCAATGCTCCGTTTTTTGACGTGAATGCGGATTATTACACAAATCTGGGCGGACTGGGTGCCGTGATAGCCCACGAAATGGGACATGCATTCGACAGCAACTGTATTCTGTTTAACGAAAAAGGAGAGTATGATCCTGCCTGGATAAACGAAGCGGATACCGCGGCACTGAATGCGCGGAATGAAAAGGCCATAAGGTATTTTGAAGACAATTTCACGGTCTTCGGAGTATATCATGTGAATGGCGAGCAGACCTTGGGTGAAAACTACGCAGATCTCGGCGGAATGGAGTGCATCGTATCCCTGACATCAAACGATGACCAGAGAAAACTCTTATTTGAAAACTACGCCCGGACATGGTGCGAAAAGGTCGTTGATTCAACCCTGCTGGATCAGCTGGACTCGGACGAGCACAGCCCGGCTTATATCAGGGTAAACGCAATTTTGTCAACCATCGACAAGTTTTACGAGACCTACGGGGTGACGGAGGATGACGGAATGTATATTGCTCCGGAAAACCGGATTTCAAGATGGTGACAACCCAATTTGTTACTATTCACAGCCAATATCATACAGACAGGCATAT
>JAFYAD010000155.1 GCA_017540915.1 Lachnospiraceae bacterium | reverse complement strand
CCTGTTAACAATTTTAGATGCCAATTCACCTGACTATTGAACGAAATCCGGATAATAATCCTGATTTGGAAAGTGGTAGTTATTTTTCTTCAATAGTATGGCTTTGAATAGTAATGAATCACGGAGTAACACCATGAATTTGAATGACAAACAAAACGAAGCCGTTTTACATACCGAGGGTCCCCTTCTGATCTTAGCAGGCGCGGGCAGCGGAAAGACCAGGGTTTTGACACAGCGCGCATCCTATCTAATAGATGAGCTTGGCGTGAATCCTTACAACATCATGATGATAACCTTCACCAATAAGGCGGCGGGCGAGATGCGGGAGCGTATCGAAAAGTCGCTGGACTTCGGACTGGGGGAGATATGGGTTGCGACCTTCCATTCAAGCTGCGTCAGGATACTGCGCCGTTTTGCGGACAGGATAGGCTACAAAAATTCCTTTGTCATATATGACACGGACGACAGCAAGCAGATCATAAAAGAGGTCTGCAAACGTCTTGAGATCGACACCAAAAAATACAAAGAAAAAATGTTCATGAGCATTATCTCGTCATGCAAAGATGAGCTCATAGACGAAAACCAATTCTATGAGAAGGCCAACGCGGATTACGAAAAGCGCATGGCGGCTCAGGTTTACATGGAGTATCAGAAGATCCTCAAAAAAAATAACGCCATGGATTTCGATGACCTGATCGTAAAGACCGTGGAGCTTTTCAGGGAAGATCAGGATGTTCTGGATTATTATCAGAGACGTTTCAAATACGTCATGGTGGATGAGTATCAGGATACCAACACGGCGCAGTTTAAGCTCATAAGGCTGTTAGCCGGCGGTACCAACAACCTCTGCGTTGTGGGTGACGATGACCAGTCAATATATAAATTCAGGGGCGCCAATATCAAAAACATTCTCTTTTTTGAGGAGTATTACAAAGATGCCGCCGTCATCAGACTTGAGCAGAATTACCGCTCCACATCCAACATCCTGAATGCAGCAAACGGCGTGATAGCTCATAATATCGGACGCAAGGAGAAAACACTCTGGACCGACAGGGAGCCGGGAGAAAAGGTGCTTTTCAGGCAGTTTGACACGGGCTACGAAGAGGCTGAGTTCGTGGTCACCGATGTCATGAAGAAAGTCAAAAACGGAGCTTCCTACAATGACTGCGCCGTGCTGTACCGCACAAATGCACAGTCCAGAATGTTTGAGGAGCAGTTTATAAAATATAACATTCCTTATCATATCGTGGGCGGAGTCAACTTCTATTCCAGAAAAGAGATCAAGGACGTTCTGGCATATCTGAAGGTGGTCGCCAACGGTGACGACGATCTTGCGGCGACCAGGGTCATAAATGTCCCGAAACGCGGAATCGGTGCCGCATCCATAGCAAAGGTTGCCGATTACGCCAATGCCCACGGCAGCAGCTTCTTTGATGCGGCCGCCATGGCGAGGGATATTCCGGGGCTCGGAAAGGCCGCGGAGAAGGTGGCGAGATTTACGACTCTCATATTACGGTTCAGGGCAGAAGCGGAGAAACGCAGTATTCCCGAGCTTATAGAATTCATCCTCGGAGAGATAGGATATGAGGATATGCTGAAGGAAGAGGATGATGAGTCTGCAGATGACCGAATAGAAAATATATCAGAATTGATATCAAAAGCCGGAACATATGCAGAGACCGCAGAGGAGGTGTCCCTGTCCGGATTCCTGGAGGAGGTTGCCCTTGTGGCGGATATCGATTCGGTGGATGAAAATGAAGATTATGTGTGCCTTATGACGCTCCATTCCGCTAAGGGTCTTGAGTTTCCCCATGTTTACATGGCGGGTATGGAGGACGGTCTTTTCCCCGGATATATGTCACTTAACGCCGAAAACCCCGATGAGGAGATCGAGGAGGAGAGAAGGCTCTGCTATGTGGGTATCACCAGAGCCATGGACACCTTAGCCATGACTGCTGCCAAGATGCGCTTGAACAGAGGTCAGACAGAGTTTCATAAGGTGTCCAGGTTCATGTCCGAGGTTCCGGAGGAGTACCTAACCTACACTATTTCCTCTGCGCCGGGCAAAACCTACGAGAAGAAAGAGTTCAACCGCAGGCCTTCCGTGGCCAAGGAGATATTCTCAGTAAAAGAGATATTGCCGCCGGCCAAAGACTTCGGCTCTCCGGTTAAAAGTGCCGCCATTGATTACGGCATCGGAGACCGTGTCCGCCACATCAAATTCGGTGAGGGCACCGTCACAGCCATGGTAGCAGGCGGAAAAGATTTCGAGGTGACTGTAGACTTTGACGGCTGCGGAGTCAAGAAAATGCTGGCAGGATTTGCAAAACTTAAAAAGGTTTAAATTTCAAAATCATTGTGGTATAATAGCTTCTGCTATCAACATCACCTTCAGGAGGACATCATGGAAGCATACAAATCAGAATTCATTAACTTTATGATCGACTGCAACGTGCTGAAATTTGGAGATTTCACACTTAAGAGCGGCAGGAAGAGCCCGTTTTTCATGAATGCGGGAGCCTATGTCACCGGCTCTCAGCTTGAAAAGCTCGGCGAGTACTATGCTAAGGCGATACATGACAATTTCGGAGATGATTTTGATGTGCTGTTCGGACCTGCGTACAAGGGCATACCGCTGTCGGTAGCCTGCGTTATCGCATATTCAAAGCTCTACGGCAAGGAGATCAGATACTGCTCAAACCGCAAGGAGATCAAGGATCACGGTGATACCGGCATACTCTTAGGCTCCAGGATCAAAGACGGTGACAGGGTTGTCATCATAGAGGATGTCACCACTTCGGGCAAGTCCATCGAGGAGACCTTCCCCATCATAAAAGCCTGCGGTGACGTTACCATCAAAGGTCTTATGGTTTCCCTCAACCGCTGCGAAGTGGGACTGGGCGGAAAGATCGGCGCCCTTGACGAGATCACCGAAAAATACGGTTTCCCGGCAAAAGCCATCGTGACCATGGAAGAGGTTGTGGAAGTGCTGTATAATAAACCTTTGGCCGACGGAAGGGTTTTGATCGACGACGACTTAAAGAAGGCGATAGACGATTACTATGGACAGTATGGAATTAAAAAGTCCTAAAAAAAAGTTCAGATTTTCAAACCGCAGGCATTCAAAACCGGCTGCGGTTTCTGTATGTATAAGTGTGGTGTCACTGATAGTCTTTGTGTGCTGCATCTCAGCCGGAGTTAAGGGCATGGGGCACATAGATAAGGGAGTCTGCATCGTAGCAGTATCTGCTTTTGTAATGCAGATCATATCAGTGGTGATCGCCTTCAGATCGCGCATGGAGAGAGATATTTTCATGGTGCTGCCGAATTTCGCCCTGGGCTTTTCATGCCTGGCTGTGCTGCCCTGGCTGTATGTTTATGTGTCAGGTTTTCCGGTGTGACCACATGAGCTGAGAGATGGGGTGCCGTGGGATTGTTTTTTACAGTGTGATCTGTTCATTAAGGAAGGTATTATATGTATTCAGGAAGTTACAGGGATCTTTACCGCAGCGAGGCGGAGGACATATCGGAAAGGTACGAGGTCGTATCCTTAAGGATCAGAGAGATAGAGAAAACGCAGGAATGCGAAGACAGATACAAAAGCTTTTTTGCAGGCATAGCATCAAAGCTCTCACTGGCTGATGATATCCTATCCATGGAGGATGACGGTGAGCTGGACAGGCTTGATGCAGCAGGCGGAAAGGCTTTGAATGACAGGATATATGATGAGTTAAGACCCGGTGCATACGACAGCTCTTATGCCAATCCCGATGTATGTGCGGCAGAGTTTGGTCCCGACATGGGACGGATGTTTTCTTTTCTGTATGCGGCGTCCTTTGACGTTATCAAAAACGCCTTTATGGGCAGAAAGCTCAATATGACTCTGTTCTATGAGCTGATCAGCGAGATCTACACATGCTTTTGCGATGAGGACGGGGTTGATGATCAGACCATCCTCTCTGTCATCAGAAGCCATTATCACGATTATGAAGAGATATTCGCTCTGCAGTAT
>JAFYAD010000014.1 GCA_017540915.1 Lachnospiraceae bacterium | reverse complement strand
TCGGTGAAGTTGTGCTTGCCACAGGACGGGCAGGGAATGTTGTTTTTCTCGATGAAATCTACCATCTCCTCCTGAGACCATCCGTCTACCGACGACTCTAAGGTGATGCCCTTCTCCTGAGCGTAGTCCTCTATGATCTTATCGGCTCTGAAACGCTCATGGCACTCCTTGCAGTCCATGAGGGGATCGGAAAATCCACCGAGATGTCCTGAAGCCACCCATGTCTGCGGGTTCATGAGGATCGCACAGTCAACGCCCACATTGTACGGATTTTCCTGTACGAACTTCTGCCACCATGCTCTTTTCACGTTATTCTTAAGCTCTACACCGAGGTTTCCGTAATCCCATGTATTTGCGAGACCGCCGTAGATCTCAGATCCCGGGTATACAAACCCCCTTGCTTTTGCCAGTGCGACGATCTTTTCCATTGTTTTTTCCATTTTTTTGTTTCTCCTTATATTTTATTGCTTTATTAACAGGTCCATCAGTTATATATAATATACCCAACCTGCGGATCTGCAGAAAGGCTGTCATATGTCACATGGGCTTCAGACTTGGAAATAACTTCAACACTGCCCACAGAAACATATACTATCTCGCCGGCAACATTCACATCCGTCTCCTGACCTATGATAACGCATTTAAGCTTCTCATTGGTAGAAATCTCGCTGCCTGATGCTGCCACACCGGTAACGCCATCCTCAACAGTGACGAAATCTCCGGAAAACTTATATCCGTCGGCCTGTGCCTCCACCACGGATCCGGAGAAGAAAGTCACCCCGTTGAATTCTGCGTAA
The DNA here is from genome assembly GCA_017540915.1 of Lachnospiraceae bacterium. The sequence continues at coordinate 8,221 of JAFYAD010000014.1, read as the reverse complement.
TCCGTGGGATCATAGTATTTGAGAGTAAGCTTTGCGACTCCGTTTTCAACACCGTATTTCTCTACCTCAACGGTCTCCTGTCCGTAGAGACCGGTATATGCATCAACTTTCTCGTTTATGAAATCTTTAAGCTCATCCTCGTCATAGTAATCCGCCGTGAAATCCGAGCAGATAAACTCCGAGATATTGCCCTTCTTGTCTATGAATACAGTGTCACGGTTTGCATCCTTTGCAACTTCCTCTTCCTGACCGCAGCCCGCTAACATCATAGCAGCTAAACCCGCAGCAGTCAGAAAACATAATAACTTTTTCACTTTTATACCTCTTTTATCTTACAGAACAACCCTTCAGCAGACCACCAACCGGAAGCTTCTCCCGAAGGGAAATCTTGAATGATGATATACTTTACCACATACTGTTCAGAAGTTCAAGACTCTTGAAAACATGATGCCTGTGGGCATTTATATAAATATCCATGGCCTTGTCGATCTCGCACATTACACCTTCCTCCGGCAAAACTGCAAACAGTTCCTTCAAACCTGCCGTCTGGATAAACCTCATCACATTAAGGGCATTCCCGTTCAGAAGATCAAAGGGAGCCGGACGGGTATCCTCCAGCATATCCGGATACTCACCGAACACCACCATCGCGCGAAACTCAAAGGCTCTGCGGATGTAACCGGTATTAAGCCCGGGAGTTAAGATCGCTTTTATCCCCATGTACAGAAGATTTGTGAGATCCCTCTCCTCGCTCTCCTCAACGGCGTAGTAACCTGCAAGCTCCAAAAAATAGAATCCCAGAGCTGCTTTGTCAATATCTGTACTGATCTCCCTGAAATATTCCTTCACATTCACCTTTTCCAGGGAATATGCGCTTTTCCCCGGAAACAGTTCAAACTCACCGAACACAAACGGCTCCGTAGATGCGGCAAAAACACTCTTCGGCCGCCTGGCTCCCCTTGCGAAAGCTGTAACCCTGCCCCGCTCTCCGGTCAGGATCACTATCCTCTTATCTGCCTCACCGTACGGATGAGTTTCCAATATCATACCCTTTAGAATGATGCAGTCCGACATATCTCCACCGTTTTCGTTTCATAGGACACGGGATCACTGCAAAGATCAGGTGTCTTTAATGTGTCTTGTATCATTCCGGTCAGCCTTCATCTTCCTGTCTGACATAGCCAAAGTTCCTGAGCTGACTGTCCGAATCTCTCCAGTCCTTGCGGACCTTCACCCAGAGCTTCAGATTACACTTGCCCTCTATGAGTTTCTCGATCTCGTAGCGAGCATTGGTACCAATCTTTTTGAGCATTGCGCCACCCTTTCCGATGACGATACCCTTATGTGACTCCCTCTCCACTATGATAGTGGCTTCTATGTCCGTGATGGGCTTATCCTCTCTGGTGTGCATCTTCTCAACCGTGACGGCGATACCGTGAGGTATCTCATCATCCAATGCATGGAGTGCCTTCTCACGGATGATCTCGGCAGCTATGGCGCGCATAGGCTGGTCGGTCACAGTGTCTTCGTCGTAGTACATCGGACCTTCCGGAAGATATTTGAATATAGTGTCCAAAATATCGGACACTCCCTCTCCCTTCATGGCAGAAGCCGGTATTATCTCGGCAAATTCCATAAGACCCCTGTATGCGTCTATGAATTTCAGCATATCTTCTTTTTGGCTAATGGTATCCGACTTATTGATGATGAGTATGACCGGACAGTCCAAACTCTGCAAAGTCTCCGCTATATGACGGTCACCGCCACCGATCTTTTCCGATGGCTCCACGAGCCACAATACAAGATCCACATCCTTCATGGCTGATGCCGCAGCATTTACCATGAACTCTCCCAGCTTGTTTTTTGCCTTGTGAATTCCGGGAGTATCCAAAAATACGATCTGCCCGCGATCCTCCTCTGTGTATACCGTCTGTATCCGGTTTCTGGTGGTCTGCGGTTTTTTGGACGTGATGGCGATCTTCTGACCTATGATCCTGTTCATAAGTGTGGATTTACCCACATTCGGTCTGCCTATTATGGTCACAAAACCGGATTTAAAGTTTTCCGGAGTCATAATGTTTCTCCTATTGTATAAGCTTTCTGACAGTGTCAAACATATCTGACGCTTCTTTTATCCTGTCTTCATTACCCACAACACAGAATGCTTTTTCATCCAATACCGCCTGCACAAGATCTGCCTGATCCCTGATATCGGAAGCTGTAGCCGACAGGATCTTGTCACGAACCTTCTGACGTTCCTCTGCAGTACGCCCCATAATGTATAGCAGGTTAGCTCTTGATATCTTCATCTCAGGCGACAGCGGTCTGTCCAGCTTTGAAATCGTACCGATGATATATTTTAACATATCCCTGTCACTGCAATCGAATTTTCTGATATATTCCGGAGTCCCTTCGTAGACATCATTGGTGGCTTTCAGGTTAGGATCTCTGTAAGAAGTGAGATATCCGGTTCCATCCACCGAAAAACCGCACATGCATCCGTAGGCTCCGCCCAGGACTCTGACATTTCCCCAGAGATAATCGTAGCTTAAGATCGTGTTCAAAACCTGCAATGATCCGTTATATTCAAACCCGCGCTTTACATAATTGCCTGTCCTGCACACATACTGCACGTTGGATGCATCAGTAAGCCCTTCATTTTGACTGTGAAGCTCCCATTTTGAAGGAATTATCTCTCTGCCGGTCTCAGACAAAGATCCCGCCAGCCTTCCAACGTACTTCAAAGCAACCTCAAGGTTTTCCCTGTCACAACCGACAGATGCAAAACAGTTTTCTCTGTTGAATATCTTTTTCAGTAATGTCTTAGCCTTTTGGATCTCCTCGTCTATGCGCAGATCAAAATCCCTGCGCAACGAATTGACATACTCGCATGCCTCAACACCGGCTATGATATCATCAAAACGGGAGTTTTCATCATGATAACTCATACATCTGTTCATGGCAGTCATATGACCGGACGATGACAGGGCGCTCTTTAAAGAGGACGCTCCCCTATCCAGGATCTCTTTGATCCTCTTCTTGTCCGTGAAATCCGTTTCGTTCAATATCTCAGATATAATATCCGCCGCCGGATCCATGTTTTCCGGTAATACCTTGAAGGAAATCTCCTCATACCATCTCTTTTCGTAACCCTTTTCGACCTTCGTAGTAATCCTTGGCGCAAAGAGCAGGGAACCGAAATACAGGTTTTTCTCTATGGAAAGCTCGTTATAAGTGTGTTTTGCCGTACTGCAGCTTCCCAGCAGTCCTCCGAGGAACACTAAAGTCTTTGCTTCCTCCACAGTAAGGTCCGCCACATCGAAAAACAGCGAAAAATACATTATGCCGTTGTAATCATAATCATGATACAGAACCTTTATACCGTCAGTCTCCATCTCCTCATTGGATACGAAAGAGATCTCTTTTTTGATATCAGCTCTGTCCAATACGGGCAGGCACAGAAGGCTCTCGGGTGAATCCGGTGTCTCCTGATATTTTTTGAGGCTCGCTGTCTCTTCCACAAGCTTCGCAACTTCTGCCTCGTCCAATGAAGCTTTATATGCCGCAAGCTTATCCTTAAGCTTCTTCTCGTTTGAAGCGTTCAGCGTTGTGTCCGGCTTTACGATCACAACAGCCGCATGCGGATTATCCAGGATGGCTTCTTTTAACAGCTCTTCAAAATATCCGGTATCTATCTTTTCCTTGAGGGATTTGAGACAAACCCCACGCTTGAGCGTATCAAATGCGGCATCGTCGTCATAGAGCCAGGTGTCGAGAACATCAAGTCCTTTTATGAGACCCTTGGGGTATGATCCGGTATCTGCCTCACGATACATAAATTCGCGATAATTGAGGCTTGCCAGCAAAGCTTTTTTGTTGAAGCCTTTTTCTATGATGCCCTCGATCGTTTCCCTGATGATCCCGATAAACCTTTCCTTGTCCTCTATATTGGAATTTTTAGCCACGATACCGAAAATAGGCTGATTTATGGAATCGTCAAAAGACCCGAAAACATCATCACTAATGCCCGCGTCAATAAGCGCCTGTTTTAAGGGTGCACCGGCCATCTCCAGCAGAACATGATCTATGGTCTTGAGTGCTATGTTCCTCTCAACGTCACGGCTGTTTCCTATAGAAACGTTATAGGACAGATATGTCTTATCCTTTGTGTCCTCATCCTGACTGATGGGATATGACCTTACAATCTCCACAGCCTTCTCAAAGGGCTTCTGGTATCCCACCTGCGAATCCACATCGAGGGCGTCAAATTTGGAAAGATACTCCCGGTCGATATAATCCAGCCTCCCTGCTATGTCATGATCACCGTACAGGTAAATATAGGAATTTGACGGATGATAGTATTTTCTGTGGAAATCCAGATAATCCTCATATGTGAGATCAGGTATGTTTTCCGGGTCGCCGCCGGATTCAAAGGCATAGTTGGTGTCAGGGTAGAGCGTATTTAAGATATACCTCTCCAACACGCTGTCCGGATCGGAAAACGCGCCCTTCATCTCGTTATATACCACACCGTTTATGGTAAGCTCTCCGTCTTTGTCCTCCAGCTCATAATGCCAGCCCTCCTGACGGAAGATGTTCTCGTATTTATAAATATTGGGATTGAACACCGCATCGAGATAGACATCCATCAGGTTGTCGTAATCCTTTTCATTGCAGCTTGCCACGGGATATACGGTCTTATCCGGGTAAGTCATGGCATTGAGGAATGTGTTGAGCGAACCCTTGGCCAGCTCCACAAAAGGATCTTTTATGGGATATTTGTCCGACCCGCACAATACTGTATGCTCTACGATATGCGGTACACCTGTGGAATCAGATATCGGTGTTCTGAAACCGATATAGAAAACCTTGTTCTCGTCGGAATTCTCAAGACACAAAACCCTGGCGCCCGTCTTTTTGTGGCGCAATACGGTTCCGTGGCTCGATATGTCGTTAAGCTGTTCTTCTTTTATGATCTCATATGAGGTTAAATCTGTAAGTTTCAATTGTTTTCTCCTGTCTTTTGTGTTCATTCAAATCTCATGTATAAACAATCCGCTCCTGAGCTTAGGCTCAAACCAGGTAGACTTAGGCGGCATCAAAAGTCCTGCGTCGGCCACTGCAAAGAGTTCATGAATACTGGTGGGATACATAGCGAAGGCTGCGACACAGTCTGTCTTGCATCGTCTCTCCAGCTCGTCGAGACCGCGGATACCGCCGACAAAATCGATGGTCGGATCAGTCTTGGGATCAGCTATGCCAAGCACCGGTCCCAGCAAAAGATCCTGCAAGAGCGATACATCAAGTCCGGCAACCGGATCATCTGTCCTGTCCTTATCTTTAACAATGACCCTGTACCATTTTCCGTCTAACAGCATTGAAAACTCGCCCTTTTTCGCAGGCTTTCTGATATCATCTCCTGCATCTTGCGATGCGCCGAGATCCTCTGCCGCCTTGGCAGCTCTGCTTTCTTTCAACTCCTCTGCGTCGCCCAGGAGTGAAACTTCATAGATTTCCGAAACTTTTGCCAAAAATGCGGCTGCATCCATGCCCTTTAAGTCCTTTATGACACGGTTGTAATCCATGATCATAAGCTCCTCATCCGGAAACAGCACCGACAAAAAGAAATTGAACTCCTCTGTACCGTCGTAGCCCGGATTCTCGTCTCTGCGCTTAAAGCCCACCTTTACGGCTGAAGCCGCTCTGTGATGTCCGTCAGCGATGTAGATCTCATTAATACCCGCAAATGCCTTCTCCACTGCCTCTATGTCGGAATCTGCATCGATCTTAAACACTCTGTGCCTTATACCGTCATCACTGACAAAATTATACAGCGCAGAGCCCTGCTTTGTACGGTTCACAACCTCTGTGATAACATCATTCTGTCTATATGCCAAAAAGATTGGTCCCGTCTGGGCTGAGCATGTATCCACATGCCTGATCCTGTCTGCCTCTTTGTCAGCTCTGGTGTTTTCGTGTTTTTTGATGATGTTATTGGCGTAATCATCAATAGATGCGGTCGCTACTATACCTGTCTGTGTTCTCCCGTTCATGGTGAGCTCGTAGATATAATAGCACCTCTTGTCGTCCGTTACGAATGAACCGTCAGCCTTCCAGTCTTTTATCATCTCTGCAGCCTTGGCGTAAACCCTGTCATCATAAGTGTCCACATCATCCGGGAACTGTGACTCGGCACGGTCTATTGCCAAAAAGCTCTTGGGGTTTTTCATCACCACCTCTTTTGCCTCCGCGCGGTTGTACACATCGTAAGGCAGAGCGGCGATAGTAGACGCCATGTCCTCAGCGGGTCTCACGCATATAAAAGGTTTGATTGCAGCCATTTTATTTCTCCTTTGTTTGTTATATTTTTATCGGCGGGATAGGCTTGTAAATCCTGCCGCTTCTCATCTGTGACAATGCCCGTTATGTCTTATTCACACTGTCTTGATCACACCCGGGTTTTTCATCACCCTGTTGTGCTGTTCCAAAAACCTGGTATCCTTGATCTTCCAGCCCTCTTTTATGACCTCGTTGTTATTGCGGATGATCTCGTCAGCGGGAACCCAAAGAAATTCAAAGCCCGCCTCTTTCTCGCTCTCCGTCAACATCAGATCGTATCTCTCTTCTGTGACCTCGCACCTGTAATATACAGTTTCGACACAGTATTTTTTGTCCGGTTCGAATATATCCGCCCTGTATTCCAGAATGTACCCGAGAAACTTAACTGTCTCCGGTATCAGCACCATGCCGCACTCCTCGCGCACCTCTCTCGCCAGCGTTTCAACATCTGTCTCATCGCCTTCTACGCCGCCGCCCGGGATCTTGTATTCACCCGCCCGGTTTCTCTGCGTGGCATACAGCCCGTTTTCCAATATTATAGCACGCACGGTACGTTTCCTGATGACCGGCATGTCCGGGGTGTAATCGTGTCTGTCCAGAACCATCAGCGCTTTGCCGCGCTTTACAAATTCCAGTATCTTCTCCCGGGATTTTCCCGTCCCGTCCTCATTTTCCACGCCGGATGATGTATCAACACCGTCTATCCCCTGTAAAAAGAAGGCTTTATCCACATTACCGGGATTTAAGCCTCCCGCCAGGATCACGAATTTGTCTGTCCTCGGAAGATCCTTCAAAATATCCCAGTCAAAAGTCCTGCCGCTGCCGGGTTCTGAAGCATCCATCACAAAACCGGAGATTTTCTCCGAATCTTTATATTTCTCAAAATCGGACATATCATGAACATTAAAGGCTTTGATGATCTTCGTCTTACAGGCCGCTAAAACCTCGTCCGGCAATTCACCATGTATCTGGATATAATCAAACCCGGCCTTTGCGATCTCTTCCGTCTGCTCTACCGTCGGAGACACGACCACTGCAACTGACTTTATGCCTTCATCCAACAGCGCTTTCACTTTAACCGCATGCTCAACGGACACATTTCTCCTGCTCTTCGGATAAAACATAACGAATCCCGCAAGATCAGGTTTTGCCTCATTGAGATATTCGACTTCCGTTTCGGATGTGATACCGCAAATCTTTGTGATCATAGACGAGCCTCCCGGTAAGAAACAAACTTCCGATTGCCTTGCAACCCCTGTTGACTACGAATAATACTAACTACTATACTCTTTCGGAGGCAGAATTGCAATGTTAAAGAGCACAAAAACCGCATAAAAAACATAAAAAAATACAGCGAGCCCGGGGATAAATCCCGTTACTCGCTGCATATCTTTTCATACCGGATATCATAACCAAATTCCGGCTGTGGATACTGCTTTATTTTATAACTCTGACTTTCAGCACACCGTCAATGCCGTTGAGCTTTGCGATAACATCATCTGTTACCGGAGCGTCGATATCCAGAAGCGTGTACGCATAATCATCTCTTGACTTGTTGGTCATGTTGTCGATATTGATGTTTGCGCTGCCGAATGCGTTTGTAAACTGACCGATAGTGCCCTTTACATTTCTGTGAAGAACTGCCACACGGCCTGCTGTTGCGCAGGTTCCCATGTCGCATGCCGGATAGTTTACAGAGTTCTTGATGTTACCGTTCTCAAGGTAATCCGTGATCTCCTGAACAGCCATAACCGCACAGTTGTCCTCGCTCTCCTCTGTAGAAGCGCCAAGATGCGGTGTTACGATACATCCCGGCTTGCCGGCTGTAGTGGTGTTTGCGAAGTCTGATACATACTTGTGAAGCTTGCCTGCGGCCAGTGCC
>JAFYAD010000154.1 GCA_017540915.1 Lachnospiraceae bacterium | reverse complement strand
AGAGGATCTCAAGGAAAAATACATCCTCGTAAAGGGTGAAAAACAGGACGAAGAAGCAGCTTCAAAGGTTCTGTACTCCATCAGCGGCAGCAGCTACGGCTTTGAGGGACTCTGTCTTTCGGATCGTCTCGACGAGCTTGCAGGTCTCGGCATCACCACCGAAACACCTACCCTCTCACAGATCTGCATTGCGGTAATGAAACAGAACTCTCGACTCTACTAAGCTTACCGCTCAGACTATAACACGGAGAATAAAGCAATGAAAAAAATCATCAGTTCTTACAGAATTTTTACTCCAGACCTGTATACCATATTCGGCACTATAATAGGAAGCCTGCTGTTGTGTATTCTGTCTTTCGCGATATCCCACACCGTCATTCCGGAGATCGCAATGCTCATCATACCGGTTTCTATAGTCATGCTGGATCTGGCAGGAGATCTGTTTATATTCTCGGGTGTCTTTTCAAAGGGCACCGACTTTGGTCTGCTTGCCACATCGCAAAAAGGCTTCGGCATCTTAAAAGCGGGTGTGCTCGGTGACCAGCTCAGAAGATTCTTTCAGATTACTGTCGTAACAATCGTAAACGGTCTCTTCTTAAAGGACGGTTTGTTCGAAAAAGGATTCTTCACAAGTGGCCTTCATTATGCCGGGTTTTTGACAGTGCTGATCCTCACCCTTTACTGCGGCAACACATTGATCCTCTTCGTCACGAGAAGATATACCAATTTTACGTCGGGGTTACTGACCATGAGCCTGTGCTCATGCCTGGAGGTCCTGGTATTATTCGGATTTGAAAGCCTGTTCTTAAAAGAAGGCGATCCCAACCCCCTGCCTTTAATGATCACCATGGTGATCATAGCAGTGGCTGTTACATATGCGATGTGCGAATCCATCAACCTGAAGTTTATGGATTCCTTCGGCACAAGGGCTATGGGAAGGTTCGGCGATGATGCCCGCAGAAAGATGGCGGTATTCTTATTGACAGCCTTCGGCTGCAGCTTCCTCATGATACCGGCGATGAAGGTGGGATTCGATGCAGACGCGGACTTAAGCGCCATGATGATCGCGCAAATGATGTACCCGGCATGTGGAGTGATCCTGGCAAAGCTTTTATCATACAACGAAAAGCCCCTGCCAAAAGCCGCCTTCATCACGGTCCTCTTTACAGGTATGATAACATTGATACTCGCAGGCGTATCCATCGTAAATCCCGCGATGGTCGAAGTACAGGGCATGAAGGTCAGTGCATTCTACTCTGTCTCTTCCACCGTCATCATAATCTCCAGCATACTGTTTTTGATCATGATCCTGGCCGCCAAAAGAGAAAAAAAAGAAAACGCAGGTCTTACTTTTCCAAAAGCCGGAAAATCCCTGCTGTTCGTACTGCTCTTCGTTATCCTGTATTTTACATACGTGATATTCGCTTCTATGCTGCAGGCATTATTCACGGGTAGCGATGTGATGGAAGCCATGAACTCCGTGTTCAGTATCTTTGCACCTGATAAGGAGCATCCGGTATGGTTTTCCCTTGCATTGCAGTTCCTTACCACCTGGCTTCCGGTACTGATAAATCTACCCCTAACCTTTGTGATGTTCCTCGGGGAGGAATACGGCTGGAGATACTTCCTGCAGCCTAAGATGCAGCAGAAATTCGGCGTTACCTTAGGCACAATACTCTTAGGAATAGCCTGGGGCATATGGCATACAGGCGCCGACCTCATGTTCTACTCTTCGGAGACCGGTCTGCAGATGCTCATTGCACAGATCATAGCCTGCATCTCCCTTGGTATATTCATGGGATATGCATATATGAAAACCGAAAACATCTGGGTTCCGGTCATGATGCACTTCTTCAACAACAACCTGATAACAGTGCTGGCAGGCAATGACGGCGCAGATGCCATGAGCGTCATGACCGGCAAAGTCATCGGCTGGGAACTCATCCCCATATATTTCATAGGCTACGCTGTATTCTGGGCATTTATATTCACTCCCACAATGCGCGGCAAAAAAACAGAGAATTTAAAGGAGGCAGAAAATGTTTAAGGAATTAAAGAATGCATATAAACTGATACAATACGGATTATCCGTAAAAAAACAGATATTGATCGCAGCGATCTTCTCGCTGATAGGTATAGCTCTGGAGATCGCCACAAAGGGTACAGAGCCCATAGGTGCCTTCTACTTTATATTATCAGGACTCTTCTTACACCAGATGATACTGTCTTCCGGCGTATCCACCCTGATACAGTCTTCCCCTTACAAAAAGAAGATCCAGTGTACTTACCCCTATATCGCAGTGGTTCCATGGACATATGTAACATTTACCATCATGGTCATCATAACCTGGGTATTCTCAAGATCCGCTGATCCGGAAAAGATGTACTTATACGGCAAAAACATGGTATATATCGGATTCCTGCTCCTCATAACCATGACCTACTTTGGCATTGTCTACAAATACTTTATCGCAGCCACCATCGGAATGGTACTTAGCATGACTGTTCCCGTAACCTTTGTAAACATTATATCAAACAAGAATTTCCCTCTCCTGGAAAACTTCTGGTTATGTGTAGCCATGGCATATATCTTATTGACCGCAGGTTCCGTACTGTCCTGGGCTCTTTCAAACTGGCTGTACAAAAAACCTCTCTCAAAACTGGCATTCATGTCTGCCATGACCTCTTCTTCCGGCTTGTCAAAATAGATCAGCTTCTCTTAAATATATGATACAGATTGGCAAAAAACTTTCTGAAGGGACGTGCCATAAGCCAGATCCCGGCATACATAACGTAGCCGGGATCATTTTTTTTGATCCTTCTGCCCCCGCGGAAAAAAACGGTCGCTTCACCTAAAACCTGTGATCTCCTGAGAGGACCCTCGATGCCTGACTGATTGTCCCCCACCATATATATGCCCTCCTCCGAAACGCGATGTATACGATGCAATATCAGCCTGCCGTCATCACGGCGATACAGCGCCACCATACCGCGCTTTAATCTGCCCACAGGCTCGACCACCACCCGGTCACGTTCTCCCACCAGCAGGGGGAACATACTGTTGCCGTGTATTGTGAAGCTCACGGCGTTTCCTGCCTGAAGCTTTTGTTCCATCTCACTCATCACATATACTCCATTTTCGGATCTTTTCTATGGCACTCATTCCGGACAAACTGCTAATATTTGCATTAAATGATTTGAGGGTCATAAAAAAATAAATCTATGACATCTGATTTTTATGGTATATAATCATTATATGCAGTTACTGTTTAAAGCGCTTTTCTGATTTATTCCGGCACATCACATCCATCTGTGATAATGCCTCTTCTGCATAAATTATAAAAACAGAGATACAGGTACACTTGAAAAAACACAGGAGACCGGTCACATGAAAAGAAACCCACACTATCATCACATAAACATTGGAAACGAGCATGTCCTCTATCCGGACACCGCAGGCGTTACCCTGGGTCTTAAACCTGTCACCCTAAATAACACCGGTGCTTTCCTGTGGGAAAATGCATCTGACTGTGACAGAGCTGCGCTCATACAAAAAGCCGTTTCCTGCTATGATGTCACAGCGGATGAGGTGGAAGCTCTCTCCGGGGACATCAACGCCTTTATCGACAGTTTGTACGATTCCCGTGCATTTATAAACGATGTGGAAGTATCCGACCAAAAAGCTTCTGATAAAATAGCATCTGATAAAACTGTTTCCAGTGAGACTGTATCAATCGAAAAAGAATATGAACAGAACACCATCAACTATACCGAATCCTCTGACATGTCGCCTGTACCGTCACAGTATACCGTCGGAGGAATAGCTTTGTCTTTCTCATGCATTCCTGCCCTGACCGAAGTTCTATCCGATATGCTGAGCAGGTATTTTGACAGATTCAGGACAACTGTATCAACCGGCAGCAGCGGATGCAACAAAACAAACGCTCATAGCGGTATCGGTTCACACTCAGACGGCACCGGTAATACTGACAAACCGGTGCAGCATATATTTATGGATAAAGCAACTCCTTTCAAAGATTGCTGCAGCAACAATCTGCCACCTGCCATATTCGAAAGCAATGAGATATCCATGTATGATGCGGTGGAGCGTTATTGCCTCCGCTTTGGCTCAGAAGCCTTTAATTTTCTGGACTGCATACTGGTGACAAAGGATTTTGAGAAAGTCACCGTGTGTCTCAACACGAATGATATCATAACCGAAAGCCTGTTTCTGTCACTGCGCTTTCCCTTTATGCTGAAAGCTGCAACAGAAAACCGGTACATGCTGCACAGCTCTTCCCTTCTGTACCGTGACCGTGTATTCTGCTTTTCGGCACCCTCCGGCACAGGGAAATCCACTCATACGAATATGTGGCAGAAGCTCTTCGGATCCGTTCTCATAAACGGAGACTTAAACCTCATAGGCTTTGATGAGTCCGGGGGTGAATACCTTGTCTACGGAACGCCCTGGTGCGGGACATCCGGCATCTGTGATACGGAAGTTCGCATATTGGGCGGCATAGTGTTCATAAAGCGAAGCCACATTCCCGCAGCAGAAGAAATTCCTTACCCGCGCAACGTCCTCGCCACCGCCAACAGACTCATATCTCCTTCCTTAGGAGCCTCAGAAACCCACGCGAAATTTGACTTTCTCAATAAAATGTGTTCCTCTCATAAGATCATAACAGCCACTCTCCATGCCAACATGGAAGATGAGACTGCACTTCTCATGCGATCATTTATCGACAATACTGTGAGCTGTATGTAAAGTGACTGATTCCGGTCAATATCATATAGCATACAGTCTGCCAAACAAACCGCCAGCCTGTATACTACATGATATTGGCTGTGAATAGTAACATTTTCTCAATCCATTATATTTCTCAATATCTCCCTGATATTCTCTTCCTTCAGGAGATTACATTTTTTATCCCTTATCTCATACACACTGTCGCAAACCTTGAGAAGGCTCAGTCTGTGAGTGGTCACCACACAGGTCCTGGGATATCTGTCCTGAGTGATGTTCTTTAAGAGTTCCTTCTGTGTGGTCTCATCCAGCGCCGATGTCGCCTCGTCCAACAGCAGTATCGGCGACTTTCGAAGCAGGGCTCTCGCAATGGAAAGACGCTGTGCCTGCCCTTCGGAGAAGCCGCCGCCTCTCTCTTTTATGACACTGTCGATTCCATCCGGAAGCTTCGATACAAACCCCCACGCGCAGGCGCTCTTTAACGCCTCTATGATCTCCTCATCCGTTGCATCCGGCTTTATCCTTAACATATTATCTTTTATAGTGCCTGAAAACATAGTGTTGCCCTGTGGCACATAGGAAAAAAGCTTTCTGGAGGAAGCCGTAAGCTTCCTGACATCCCCTGATTCCAGGTCTTCACCACCCGGTACCAGACTGATACTACCCTCTGAAGGATTTATCAGTGCCAGGAGCATACGCATCATGGTGGTCTTACCCTCTCCCGAGGGACCAATAAGCCCCACTATCCTGTGCGGCCTCGCCTCCATGCATGCGCCCTTAAACACCTCTGTGCCGTTCATATATGCATAGCTTACATTGTCCACTACAAAGCCTATGCCTCGGTCATGATTTTCCCTCATGTACTGTGCCATGGCATCATCCTCGGAATAATCCTCCCTGGGCATCTCCACAATATCCATAAGTCTTCTGGTGGACACGGACAGGCTCACTGCGCCGGGTATGAGATTTATAAGGTTATTCACAGATGAAGAAAGGGTTGACGCCAAAGTCAAAAACATGGTCATGGTACCGTAGGTTATGGCTCCGCTCCACACCCTGTATATACCCCAGCCGTATGAAACATAGGATACCACCATTGACAGCAGCACCATCAGTAGGGATGTGAACATGCTCATCCTCTGGAAAGACAGACGCATCCCTATGAATTCTTCCTGAATATTCCGTAACCTTTTCGAGTATTCCTTTACAAGATCAAAGGCCTTTATGGTCTGAATGTTGGAAAATGCCTCCTGATTGAAGCCGGACATGCGGGCATTTATGTTGGCGCTTTTTGCATTATTGCGGCGCATCCTCTTCATGGATTCCCTGCTGATCAGAAAAGAAAAGGGCATGCTCACAATAGCGAACACCGCAAATGTCCAGTCGTAATAGATCACCATGACAAGGGCACTCACAAACCGGGCCACATATACGATAAGATTAGGCACATAGGTCAGGATACCGTTTGAGATGGTGGACACATCCGAACTCCATCTCACCAGAAGATCTCCGGTATGGTAGTTGGTCAGACTCTCCCAGTCCGTCACCAGTATTTTTTCAAATATATCAGATTTGATATTGGCATCCACTCTGTAATTTATCTTGCTGGCGACGTAATCAGAAGCCTTATTTATGGCAGTAGAGAGTAACGTCATGCTGATCATGATGCTGAAGGTCTGCACCACTTCACCTGTGTCATGTCCTGTTATGATATCTACCAGGTCCTTGGACACAAGGCTGCTCAAAAGGCCGGTGCCGATGCCCACAAACCCCAGCAGGGTATAGAAGATCATAGCACCCACGTAATGACGTGCGTACTGATATATCCATTTTAACTGCTCTTTATAACCTTTCAATGACATGACATCTATCCCAAAGTGTTACTATTCTCAACAAATAGCAACCCTAAAACAAAGGACCCCATCAACCCGATGAGGTCCAATTCTCTGTTACCCTTGATAGTAATTATATTTCGTTTCCGCCGTTACCCTGTACATTAACAGTCTTTGTACACTTGATGTCATACTCTACAGGCTCACATGTAGAAGGTTCTGCACACCATACCTTCAGCAGTGTGTTAAAGTTGTCACCCGACTT
>JAFYAD010000013.1 GCA_017540915.1 Lachnospiraceae bacterium | reverse complement strand
TCATGCTGACGAACATATCCAGTATGCTCTTCTGTGTATTGATCCACTCGGAGAGCTGATAATCATATTCCCCGGCCTCATTTTGCATTCTGGCATTTCCGAGCCGGTATGTTGTGGTGACACTGGTATACAGAGTCAACAGCATAATTAACAGCATGATGATCAGTATGATACGCCTGAATCTTCTGCTGATACGCGGAGTTCTGCCGCCTTTTTCCTGCGTGTTATCTTTTTTCTCCGAAGCTATAATGCTCTTGTAGGACATGATCTGTCCCACCATCTCGGAAAGTCTGATACCCGCGGAATGGATCGAGTTCAGTTTGTCCTCATAGTCCTCATTTCCGTTCAGCTTTTCCCTGTCGGACTGCTCGAGAATGCGGTTCAGAGGATCGGAAATCTGCCCCGTGATACGGGAAAAAAACTCATCCCTCGATGCGAGGGCCTTTTTTGCATTCTCACTGCTCTTCTGCGCGGAAAGATACAGTGTTATAACGATGGCAAAAAGCGCCATTGAAAGTAAAGATGTGATCAAAAGCTGAATATATGACTTATGATAAAGTGTCCAGTCACTTATACCTATGATGAGATACCAGCCGTTTCCGCTTCTGGCAGCAAAAAGATTCTCATAGAAAAAACCTTCCCTGATCCTGGCTGTAGTCACTCCGCTCTTGGTTCTGGCACCACCATAAATACCGGCATAATCTGGCATTGCATCGATCAGCTTCTTTCCCACCATAGTTTCGTCGGTACATCCGGCTATAATGCCCTCGTCCGTCACTATGAAGGAGTTCACCGAATCCTCGCCCATCTGGGAAACATATCCTCTGATGCTTTCCATGGTATAGTCCACAGCGATAACCGTCTCCTGATCTCCCAGCATTACGGAAACTGTATAGCAGATGTCCCCCGTCATGGCGTCCTGATATGGTGATGAAACATAGGGCTTTCCGTTATTTTTCAGCGCTCCCGTATACCATACACGCTCCTGGGGTATATAGTCCTCAGGCATCTCAAAATCAGGTATGATACTGTAATCCGCCCCTGCTATATAAAGATTGAAAGCTCCAGTATCACCGGCCAGTATCTCCGACTTTCGCGAGAAAATATACTCCCTCAGGCTATCCATGTCACCAAGGTGTTCTCTGGCCCGGATTGCAAGCTCCATGGTGAGATTTTCCGCGCTGCTGATGGCCGATTCCAGTCTCCCGCTCACACTTTCCAGCTGATAAGCACCGGCCTGTCGTGTTTGATCGTGAGTCTGAGTGAACAGGATCAGGGTGTTCATCATGGTGACCGCCAGCAAGAGCGAGGCCACCAATATCACAATACTAAGGTTCTTTTTCTTTTTCATGAGAAATCAATGCTCCCGGTCTGGTTATCATCAATCAAAAGTAAAGCGGTCAAAAACATAGGAATCATTTTGATCCTCAGAAGTGAACTCAAAATAAACAGCATGTTTTCCGATAACGCCGCACTCTACCGGAGCCGTGGCAGTCTTTGCGGAATCCACGATATCAAGCTTTGCTATAATGCGTCCTTTGTATGAATCCAGACGTACGTTTACTTTCACAGCCTTGTCAGACTCCATCTCCATGGTCACCGTTTTCGGAGAATTAGCTCCGAACTGCAGATACCTGAAGCCCACGGTAGAACCTGATGTAAGATTTTCAACAGGTGCCGAAATGTCATCCCTCATCTCGTAAACCGGACGGATGTCGGCGTAGAGACGGCTTCCGGTAATATGACAGGCGTAGCCTGCTGATATCCACTTGTATGCATCGAGTCCGTTTATGTGAGCCCCCTGGGATGTCATCTCAACCACACCCGAGGACACCGGCTCACCGGCCAGATACCGGATGTTTCCGATATAAAGCCTTCCGTCGCGACCCATTGCAACATCGACGGGCTCTATCATGGCCTGTCTTGAATACTCGTTGGTACCTGTATGGCGATGGTAGAAAACATACCACTGTCCGTTGACCTGCATGATGGAGCCGTGGTTATTGCCCCAGTGGTATGCCATGGTGCCGACACCGTCTGCGTCCCTTAATATCTCACCACCGTTAAAGCTGATGTCTCCACCCTCCTTAAAGGGGCCGAAGGGACTGTCGCTGTACTGGTATGACAAAAATCCGTTGCAGGGCGAGAAAACTCCCAGCTCCGGAACAGGTACCTCATAACGCTTTGAATATATGTAAACATATTTGCCCATAACCTTTCTGGGGCTTGATGCCTCAAAAAAAGCATCCGTCAGGGATATGTGCCCGTCGTCCACGGGATCCCAGGGGCATGTGGAGTGGCCGAGAGGATTTTCTACCAGAGTTCCCTCCTTTATGGTGGCCATATCATCCTCAAGCTCGGCTATATAACAGGGTGCCGCGCAGCCTCCCCAGTAGGCATACACTCTGCCGTCATCATCCACCAGAACACCCGGGTCAAAGCCCAGCTTTGTCTCCACAGGATCACTGAACGGACCCCAGGGAGTCGGGGAGGATGCGACAACCACAAGGCTACCGCATTTCTCTGCAGCGTACAGATAATAGGTATCTCCCTTTTTTACCACATCTGGCGCATAGAGTATCGAATCATAATGTGTCTCATAGGACACACCGTGATATTTCCAGTCCGTGAGATCATCGACAGGAGCCGACCATACCACATAATTGCGCCCGCAGTATTTATCCCTTTCAATATCATGGGAGCCATATACATAGACGCGCTTTTCACCGTTGTGCTCAAAAACTCTGGGTTCCCCGTCAGGCACATGCTCCCACAGCGGCATGTATGGATTTGCTCCCCTGATCGGGCTCTTCTCAAATAATTCTGTATTCATATTGTCCTCTTTCTGCCGGATCCGCATAAATTTCATGCAGACACGATAAGCCTGTTAAACATAGCCCGATTCCGTGACGGAATCGGGTCATGATAAGATATTTTATATTTGTGAGTTTCTCTGCTTCTCCTCAACCTTGTGTGCCTTTGCGTTGTTGTTATTTATGCCGCCGACGGTATTCCTGCGGTTCTTACCCTCTCCTTTATCCAGCTCCTGCTTGATCCTTTCGATATTCCTGCGCATATTTTCAATCTTGCCCTTGCCGTTAGCCAGAAGATAATCGTCTCCCGTAAGATTTTTGTCTTCTATCTCCACATTAAAGAGATCGGCTACTCCCTCCAGGTTATCCATGTACTCCTTCTTTTCCAGAGTTCTGAACCTTATCGAAAGGAATTTCTCCACACGCTCGGCAGCTACGATCTTGTCATGTGTGGCATCGTTCTTGACTCCGTCAACAGCCTTGTGGATCCTGTATCTGTTAATGTTGTTCAGGATCTTAGTAACATGCTTTATATATTCTTTTCTGGCAGTTTCATCATCCGGATATCCCTGCTTAAGGGATGTCTTCAGATTCTGGATGGATTCCATGATCTTGACGTATTCCGACGAATTTCTGTGAACGCGCTCTGCAGGCTCCTTTAACATTTCAATGCATTTGTTGAGAAGCTCAACCTCCTTATTCACCATTGCCTTGTCAAATTTTGTATCCTCCGGCAGCGGATCCACCATTATCTCCGACTTGTCGTTCTTTATGTCCACGAGCTTGCACACATTCTTGTCGGCAGCCTTCAGCTTATAGAGAAGATGACGGAACCGGTTCAGCTTTCTTGATGTATCCAGGTCGTTATCTGCTTCCCGGTAATTTTTTATAACATTCATAAGAGCGCCGCCCTGATAATTTCTGTGTGTATATACGTTATCAAAGAACTTGTCGAACATGTACTTATTGGCATTATACAGTTCCTGTGCCTCCCTTGCGGCATCCACCATTTCTCTGTAATCGTTGATATGCATCTTATCACGATCGATGCTTTTCTCATCTATCTCAGTGCTGAAGCTTATGACCGGAACCTTCTTTCCGTTTATTTCCTTTTCCTCGAAGCCGTTGGCCACCATTACCGAATTTTTCAGCAGATCGAAACCGTGCGTAGCCAGCCATATACCGATGGACTCGGTCTTCATGTCGTAGAGACTCTCTTTTTGCTGTGTTACGGCTTTCTCTATCTGCTCCAGACAATTAATGGCCTGTTCAACAGCCTCACTGCTGCATGTTGCCTTAAGCTCATTTACATCGCTTCGCATGCCGCAGGCCATTTTTGCGATATCAAACGGATCATACCGACCGCCTTCGGCTATATTGAAACGCGCAATAAAATCCTTATAGGTTCCGGTCTCTTTGAACTCATTCCAGTCCAGGCCCTTGTCGTCCAGTCTTGTGAATACCTTCTGAAGCTTCGAGATCTGCCGGTCTGTAACGGGTTTATCGGAAAGCTTGTCCCAGAAAGGATCATTCAGATCCTCTGCAGTCATCAATTCCTCGGGCTTTTTTATATCCAATTCGGACGCCTTTTTTATAACGTTGTGGAGCTCCTCACTCTCCGCATCATTCAGCCTCTCGAAGTTAGTCCTTGTCTTGGGATTCAACACTTCGGTCCGCAAATTGATATAATGCACCGGTATATCATCTGCTACGCCGCCATTAGCTTTTGCTTTTTCATAGAATTCTTTGTTTTCTTTACTCTTTAAGGTTTTGATTATGACACCGAGATCCTTAATGGAGGTAAAAATATTCTCCGCCCTGATGTATGCCTTCGGATCCTGTGCCCTCTCTGCATTGGCAGCCTCAATCTTCATCCCCGCCGTCATGTCCTCAATGGCTTTACTCAGAATCTTCTGCCTGATCTCCTCCGGAGTATTAAGTCCCTTCAGGATCACCGGATTGATATATTTGACCTGGTGCATATAGTCCGTAGCGGCAAACTTTTCATCTATATGCTTATCGAAATCACCCTGTATGGCAGCTACGATCGCATCAGGTCCCTTTTTAACCAGCTCCTCATCTATGGGAAGGCTGTCAACGATAGCCTTAAGAGAATCCTTTGCCGCCTGATCCGGCTCTATATGCGCAAATCTGATATTTGCTGCCTTACGGAAGTAATTGGGTTCAACGGGTATCTTAAAATCATCAATTTCATCGAGACCATTTTCGATCACCCACTTAAACAGATTTCTAAGCTTAGGATAAGCTTTAAGCTCTGCCTCCCTTTCAGCAGCCTCCTTTATTTCAGTAAGAATCTTTTTCTGTTCTTCTACATACTTTGAGAGCTCCGGATCTTTTTCTGCCAGCGTTTTCGTATCTATAAGATCATTGATGGCTCTCAGGCGATGATCATTGTCATTTCCCATGTATAAGTAATCATCAAGAGCCAAATCCCTGATATTCTTCCTCACAGATCTCGAGTAAGCATTGTTTTGATAATAGAAAATGGCGTCCAGTATCTTTTCATCGCCTTTCGCCGTCCAGCCTTTGGCTCTCATACGCTCATGGAATCTGTAATAATCCTTTGAATTATCCAGAGTCAGTTGATGCCCAAAAACACGGTTTTCTTTTTTGTACAGCGACTTCGCCGTCAAGATCATTTTTTCACGGATAACATTTCTCTCCGCCGCAGACTTAGCCGGACTCTTCATCAGATCCTTAAGAAAATTCATATCTGGTTCGGGCTGCTTCATGCTGTAAACAGCAATATTATAGATAGCGTTCAGCGCATACTCGTCCCTCCTCAGATCCCATCCGTTTTCAAGCATCGCATCGTAAAAATCTTCCCTGGGGGTGCCATCGGGCGCAACATCAGGACCGTATTTATCCTGCCTGTTATAATCATCCAGAACTATCCCGCCCTGGCGCAGGGTCTGCCACGGATAAACCTGTTTTAACTGAAGCTCTTCGGTCAGAAAGGCTTCTAACGCTTTACTATGAGCCTTTCTATCCCTTTGGATCTCTTTTACTATAATATTCTTAAGGTTTTCCGAATCGAGAAATTTTTTGCATTCTGTCCAGGAGCCTGACTTTTTCAGTATCTGCTTCATCAATGTTCGCGGACCATGATTCGTGGAAAGATATTCATTTAATAAATTCTGATCTTTCGCTTCCAGCCCGGGAGCAAGCATAATATAGAGGTATTCCCTCATCTTCTGCATTTTCTGCTCTTTGCTGTCACTTGCATACTTCTCATCACTGTAATCGAATTTTCCCGGCATTTTTTTATCCTCCTTTGAAATGTGGTGACTAAGATGTTACTATTCACAGCCAATATCGTGCGGTCGGACAGATTGACTGCTTGCAGGCATATCTGTCTGATCGCATGATATTGACTGGAATAGTAACACATAAGTTACATATGATTTCTCTGCCTCAAGGGAATTAATCTCTGTCAATTATAATACTGCCCTGCACTGTGTATAGTTGCAGAAAGTAAATAAATTTTTTACTCTATCCTGCCCTGCAGCCAGATGATACCCTTGAATCTCCGGCCGGGCTCGGGCGCACCCTGAATATCACCCTCATTGACGCAGATATCCATTTGTATATTTTTGGCGGTGAGTCTTATGATGTACACATACTCACCGGATGTTTTATTCTGAACCCTGCGCACGGCATTTATCTCTCCCAGCACCATGTACTGGTCAGTCTCCACACCGTAGGGCATCAAAAAGGTGTTCACTATGGTATAGACATCATCTTTTTTCAGACGCTTCTCAAAATCCGGGGTGAAATCAGGGAAAAGATCAACATTTTCATCATCCTCGTCAATATCCTCAACCTCGGAATCAGCGCAAAAACGCCCAACCTTATCTTTTACCCTGCTGTTCTCGCTCCTGATGGATGGCAGCACAGGCAGTAAAACCCTGCCTGCTTTGCACAGACCGGAAAAATAAATTGTCTTGTCATCAAATCTTTTCTCATCAAAGAGACTGCTCCTGACACTGCCTTCCTCGTTAAGATAGAATATAATGGAAATATCGAGCCTGTCGTCATCACATATCCCCGCATAGGAATTTGTGGCAGCATGCCGCTGCAGCTCCACCGGCTCCCGCGCGCTCACACAATCACTGTTAAAAAACGGATGATAATATTCCATCCTGAACACATCATCCTCTATATATTCCCCATAGATCTCCAGTCCGATCTTAGCGTCATCACTGTAATATTTTGTGATCCGGCACACATAACAGTCATCAGATTTCAAAACGATCTCCCTGTTATCGTGATCCATTGCCGCATCATTTAATATCGGATTAAAGTCCTTTTCCGTTTTAACATTTCTGAAACCAATCGCTCTTAAAAAATCATGCATAATAATGTAATATCAATCTGCCAAAACAATATGCCTGCGCAGATCCTTTCTTTAAAAAATTTAAATTTGATGATTTGAGGGTCAAAAGGAGAATCACGGGTCACTCCTCACAATTCTTAAATCATTTATTATTTTGAGAAATACTATCTTCAAATATATATCATATACGATATTGTAGTTAATCCTGAAAAGTCATAGCCTGCTGGATTGCTTCGATCTCCTCATCGGAGAGCGGTATAACACATTTTCCGTCGACTATCTCTTTTAAATATGTATAACAGCCGTCTCTCGTATGAACCGCATTCAAAACATAACCGTCATTGCGTGCGTTCAGCAGCGAAACCGTAAATGACATCTTGCCTCCCGCCTCCTCCAGGGCGTCGTATTTTATAACGCCCATCTTCTGAAAAGAATACTGTATCTGCTCGTTGAGCTTGGTGATGTTATCCACATTCATGTTGTTGGATTCCACCAGCTTATTGATACTGTCCAGCATTTTTTCCAGAATGTTTTCCAGAGATTCGCCGTCCTTTCCCTTCATAAAATAATTGTATCTTTTTTTCAGACCCGATGTGTTCACTATATTCACGAATATCAGGATAAGACACATGATGTTCAACGCAAAGAGTATCGCTATCAGTACGACAGTCATCTCCGGGTTGGCCTGTAAATAATTTGCTATTCCTCCCATATACGCTATGACCTCTTGACTGTACAAAGACAATCTACCATATCATCCAGCTCCTGCTGCGAATAAAATTCGATCTCAATAGCTCCCCTTTTCTTGTCCTTTGAACTGATGGATACCTTGGTTCCGAGAGCATTTTTAAGTCTTTCCTCCAGAGCGCGGAACGCAAGCTCAAGCTGTTCGTCCGTGGGCTCTTTGTCCTTTTTGCTTTTTACCTTTCCCAGATCCTTGATGAGCTTTTCCACCTGACGGACATTAAGACTTTTATCAAATATCTCCTCCGCAAGCTGATACTGTTTGTCAGGACTGGTGACAGACAAAAGACATCTCGCATGTCCACCGGTAAGCTTTTCATCTATGAGCATCTGCTGAACACGCTCATCCAGTTTCAAAAGACGCATTGTGTTGGCAATGGTAGTCCTGTTCTTGGAAACCTTCTCTGCGACCTCATCCTGTTTGTAATGAAACTCGTCTATGAGACGCTTGTAACCCTTTGCCTCTTCAATAGGATTTAAGTCCTCGCGCTGGATATTCTCTATGAGTGAAATCTCAGCTGCCTCCTTATCGGTCAGATCTCTGACGATGACCGGAATCTTTTTCAATCCTGCCATCTTGGCTGCACGCCATCTGCGCTCACCTGCCACGATCTTATAATATGTTTTCTTATCCTGAACGATAAGAGGTTCTACCACACCGTAATTCTTTATAGAATCACAAAGCTCATTCAGGGAATCCTCGTTGAAATTCTTTCGGGGCTGGTTTTTATCCGGCTCTACCTTGTCGATATCAACCATCAGGTCACCGTCTTTTGAGCCCTGTTTTTTATCATTATCACCTATCTTATCTTCGATCAATGAATCCAGTCCTCTGCCTTTTGCAAGGCCGCCTTTTTTTGCTGCCATATTATGTCCTCCAAATTACTGTTATGCGGTGTTGCTGTTTACTGCCGAAATGTATCATCAGACCTATAGCCGGAATGTTTATCTCTTTATGCCTAAGATCTCTTTTGCAAGGCTGCGATAACACTCCGCTCCTGTAGATTTTGTATCATAAATATTAATGGGTTCACCATAGCTTGGTGCCTCTGCAAGTTTTACACTTCTTGGAATAAGAGTTTCAAAAACCCTAAACTTGTCGCCCACACTTTCCTTTACATTATTCACTACATCATTGGAGAGATTTGTCCTGCTATCATACATTGTCATGACAACACCTTCAATCTTAAGGTTTGGATTAAGCCTTTCTTTTACAAGATTGATCGTCTTTAACAACTGGCTCACTCCCTCCAGTGCAAGGTACTCACACTGTATCGGTACCAAAACACTGTCAGCCGTGGTCATGGCATTCAAAGTTATGATATTCAATGTGGGCGGGCAGTCTATGATGATATAGTCATAATCATCACGGATATAATCAACCTGATTTTTCAAAACATACTCTTTATTTGACTCACCCAGCAGATCGATCTCTATTGCTGATAGATTTATATTAGCGGGCAAAAGATTAAGATTTTTGATATTTGTCTTGATAAGAGCCTCATTAACCGTACACTCCTCAAGTATCAATTCATAAACCGTATTTGCATCCACAAGATCACGGGCATTTATGCCTAATCCACAGCTCGTATTACCCTGTGGATCCAGATCTATCACCAATACTTTTCTGCCTAACTCAGCAAGACAAGATGAAAGATTTATCGCCGTAGTGGTCTTTCCAACTCCGCCTTTTTGATTTGAAACTGCTATTACTTTACTCATGTTCCTTCCTTTCTCAGCAATACTTAACCTACATTTTTACCTGTTTTTTGATTATAACACCTAAAGGTAATGATTCCAACATAAAAAACTGTTTTCGTGAAACTTTCGTCTATTTTTATAAAATCTACCATATATAGTTGGATATTTTTTCTTTGAAAATGTTTCACGTGAAACACCACAAAATAATGTTAGTCATTTTATTTTCAAAATACAAAATATAGTAAACAAAAAAATGTTTCACGTGAAACATCTAGATGTAGTGTTACTATTCACAGTTATCTCAATGTGTATCCCGGCTCGACCACATACATACACCCTGCTGTTCGTGTGTGCTTCCCTTCGTCGCGGGGTTCACGCGTATGCATATTTGTGAACTGCGTGTGACTTTCGCTACGCTCACTCACACTCATTCACAACCGTATGCATACGCTTACTTTTATCAAAAACTGACAGCAATGAACCCTTGCTCGGGCAAGCACAATCTCACATCAGTGCATATGTATGTGATCGTGCCTCACCTACCTGATAGACTGTGAATAGTAACAAAATGCTTTTGTCTTGAAAAGAATTCTTGTAAGTGTTACATTATGATATAGATAAACATGATTAATTAAACTGGAGAATTAAAATGAACCAAATGAATAATTGTATAACAAGATGGTTTGATCAATGGTGCTATAATATTAATCTTGATCTGTTGGGAATATAAGATAAGAGGGAGAAACCAGCATGGATAAAAAAGCAAAAAAATTTTTAATATTCTCAGGACTGACTGTTGCAGGAATGCACTTGTTTAACAAGTATGTATCCTATACAAACTCCCTGCAGAATAAGACAAAGGATCCGGAAGATTTATTTTATGAGACAAAAAACGGAAAAGTTTTTTATAAAAAACACGGTGAGGGAACACCGATACTGCTGATACATGATGTTTCATGTGACACATCATCTTATGAATGGTACAACAATATAGAAGGTCTTTCAAAAGATCATTCCGTTTATGTGATCGATCTTTTGGGTTGCGGTAAGTCAGATAAACCTAACATCCAATACGTGGCTTTTCTCTATGTTCAGATGATCAGCAATTTTATAAAGGATATAATAGGAGAAGAAGTTGACGTTGTGACCTCGGGAGACTCTTTTGCCATAGCTGCTTTTGCAAAGACCATGAAGGACAGCTGCATAAAGAGTATCATTGCAATAAATCCCCCGAAATATCATGCAGCATCCATCGATCCCGGCATCAGGGAAAAAGCAATTCACAGGATAGTGGACATGCCGATACTGGGTACGTTTATCTATAATATCAGTAACACTTCCTATGCTACAAACAAAAGGATTTCAGAAAAATACTATGAGAACAGCAATAATGTATCCAGCAATCTGATGGATTGTTTTTATGAGATGTCCCATGCCTCAGACGGAAACGGAAAATATCTTTATGCCAGCACCCTGTCCAACTACACCGACAGTGACATAATGATAGCTCTTCCGAAACTTTTGGATGCTGATATCACCATAATCTCAAACATCAACACTGATTATGAAGAATATAAAAAAGTTCTGCCAAACATAAAACTCACAGAAATAGATTACGGTAAAAAGAAACCTCAGATGGAATATCCGGAAAAAATAAATGAGCTGATACTGGAATCTTTAGCATAGAAACATCCAGTATCAACTCACATACTTTACAAAGGTTCTTTTGAAGGAGTACCCGCTTTCCGCGGGTACTTTTTTGGTGTCACAGAAATTTTATCTAATATGACAAAGGATCTGGATATACCATCGGTGAGTTCAAACTTCTCAATAGATGATATCTCACCACCCAGTATTTTAACAGCTTTTTTTGCACCGGATGCCTCTTCATCTATATCTCCGGATTTATATGATATGAACTTACCGCCGCACTTCACCAGAGGAAGACAATATTCCGACAATGTGGAAAGATTGGCTACCGCTCTTGAAACGCAGATATCAAAACTCTCTCTGTAGATCTTGTCATGAGAGATATCTTCTGCCCTTGAATGTACGGTACGGATTTTTTCAAGACCGAGCTCTTCTATCACCTCGTCTAAAAATTTAAGTCTTTTATTCAGAGAATCGATCAAGGTAATGTCAAGCTTCGGAAAACAGATCTTTAGAGGAATACCCGGAAAACCCGCTCCCGTTCCGAGATCCGCCACAGAAAGATTTTTATCCAAATCAATAAACTGACATAAAGATACGGAATCACAAAAATGCTTTATCACCACATCCTCAAAGTCCGTGATGGCGGTGAGGTTCATAACCTTGTTCTTTTCTATCAGCAACTCGTAGAATCGGATTAATTTACCAATTATATCATTTGTGATATTAATATTATATTTCGACAATTGGTCTGCTAAATATTCTTCTCTGTTCATATTTTTTCCAATTACTAATGATCTGACCGAATATAAGTCAAAAATTTACACTATACCTTTTCTATTTTCCAACGCTGTTAAGATACACTATCAACACGGAAATGTCTGCCGGACTTACTCCGGATATACGCGATGCCTGCCCGATTGAAACCGGTCTTAATTTTGTAAGCTTTTGTCTTGCCTCGAGACGGAGAGATGAAACATCATCATAATCAATATCATCCGGGATAAGACGTTTTTCAAGACGCTTAAACTCAGCAATCTGTTTTTCCTGTCTTGTGATATAACCCTCATATTTTATATTGATGTTGACCTGCTCCCTGACATCATCAGGTAACACAGGTCTCTCCGGATCAAGAGGTGCTGTCTTATCATAATCAAGCTCCGGTCTGCATATGAGATCGGACAATTTAACTCCGCATGACAGAGGAGTAGAACCAATACTCTCAAGATACTCCTGATTTTTTGCGGCAGCTCCTATGACTATGGCAGAAATTCTCTCAATCTCTTCTTCTATCATCTTTTTCTTTGATAAAAGTTTTTCATATCTCTCATCAGAGATAAGTCCTGCCTTATATCCTATGGGAGTGAGTCTCATGTCCGCATTGTCCTGTCTGAGCAAAAGTCTGTACTCAGCACGGGATGTCATCATGCGATACGGCTCAAAGTTTTCCTTCGTGATAAGATCATCTATCAAAACACCTATATATGCTTCGCTTCGATCCAGCACGATCTGCTCTCTGCCTAAAAGTTTCATCGCAGCATTGATACCTGCTATTATACCCTGACCTGCAGCCTCTTCATAACCGGATGAACCGTTTGACTGTCCGGCAGAAAACAAACCGGATATTTTCTTAAATTCCAGCGTATGATACAACTGGTTCGGATTAAAGCAGTCATACTCTATGGCATAAGCATTCCTGACGATCTTGGCATTTTCAAGACCGGGAACCGTTCTGTACATCTGCCACTGAACATCCTCCGGCATTGAGGATGACATTCCGCTGATATACATCTCATTCGTGTTAAGTCCTTCAGGCTCCACAAAAAGCTGATGTCTGTCCTTGTCCGCAAATTTCACTACCTTATCTTCGATGGAAGGACAATATCTCGGTCCCACACCTTCTATAACTCCGGAATACATTGGAGACCTGTGAAGATTCTCCCGTATGATCTCATGAGTCTTTTCATTGGTGTAGGTCAGATAACACTTGACCTGTTCTTTTTGCACAGATGCCGGATCCGTGGTAAAAGAAAATGGAACTATTGGATCATCTCCACACTGCTCCGTCATTTTTGAAAAATCTATGGATCTCTTATCTATACGTGCAGGAGTTCCTGTCTTAAAACGCATTATCTCAATACCGTGATCCATCAAAGATTTTGTCAGATGAGTAGCTGCCGACAAACCGTTGGGACCGGTATAAGTTATCATCTCTCCGCAAAGACATCTTGCATTAAGGTAAACTCCCGTACATAATATAACCGCACGACAGTGATAGACAGAACCGGACAGGATCTTAACTCCGGTAATATGACCGTCCTCAACCAGAATATCCGTCACCTCCGCCTGTCTTATCTCAAGGTTTTCCTGATTTTCCAAAACCTTTCGCATTGAGCGGGAATACTCGGACTTGTCAGCCTGTGCACGGAGCGAATGAACAGCGGGACCCTTTGAAGTTCCCAGCATTCTGGACTGGATGAAAGTCTTATCTATATTTTTGGCCATTTCTCCGCCAAGAGCATCAATTTCCCTCACTATATGTCCCTTGCTGCTGCCTCCGATATTGGGATTGCAGGGCATCATAGCGATGGAATCAATACTGACGGTAAATATGACTGTTTTTAAACCGAGACGCGCCGTGGCAAGCGCAGCTTCACAACCTGCATGTCCTGCACCTATCACACAAACGTCTGTCGTCTGTTCGTACATTTTGAATATACCTCACGTTTACTTTCCCATACAAAAATCGCTGAATATCTTATCCACAAGGTCTTCCTCTACAGCCTCGCCTGTGATCTTGCCAAGATCAGCATAAGCTCCCATAAGATCTCCCGTCAGAAAATCTTCTGTGACCATGTTGTCGATCCCATCCATCACAAATAAAAGCTTTTCTTTTGCACTCTTCAAAAGCTCAACGTGACGAAGCTTTGATATCATGATCTCCTCATTTACCTTTATCTCATCAATTGAAAAGATATTGTAGATCATATCCTTTAATTTATCATATCCGTCACCGGTTTTAGAAGAAAACATAATGAAACGGTCCTTGAATTTTTCTTCCAATAAGACAGTATCAGCCAATACATCCATATCATTTTTATTTACAAGACAAATAACATGACCTTTTTCTATCCTGTCCTCTATCGCTCTGAAAATATCTTCATCCTCTTCACTCAGAGCCTTTGAACCGTCACAAACATATAATATCAGATCAGACATCTCTATACTGTCATATGTTCTGTCAACACCTATCTTTTCTATAACATCCTCTGTCTGCCTGATACCTGCAGTATCCGTGATGTTCAATGTGATACCGCTGATATTGATCTTCTCGGTGAGAGTATCTCTGGTAGTTCCTGCAATGTCGGTAACGATTGCCCTGTCATACCCTGCCAGAAAATTTAAAAGAGAAGATTTCCCCGCATTCGGTTTTCCCACTATCACTGTATTGATACCATCATTTACAACTCTGCCATGATCGTAAGATGAAATGAGAGCATCTGTCTTTTTTACCAAATCTGATACTATGGTTTTAAGCTTCGGAGAATAGTCGTCCAGAGAGTAATGCTCAGGATCATCCAAAGCAGCTTCTATAAAAGCAGTTTCATGTAATATAACCTCACGAAGTGAACCAATACATTCCGAAATACGTCCGTTTAACTGATCCAGAGAACTTTTAAGAGAGAGATCACTTGATGAAGATATCACATCCATCACGGACTCAGCCTGCGAAAGATCAAGTCTTCCGTTTAAAAATGCTCTCTTGGTAAACTCACCGGGATCCGCAAGTCTTGCACCGTTTTTGAGCACTATCTCCAAAATCTTATTCATGACAAAAACACCGCCGTGACAATCTATCTCGATAGTGTCCTCACCCGTAAAGCTTTTTGGTCCCTTAAATACCAACAAGACTACTTCGTCCACCATTTTTTTTAATGATGATGAGTTATTGTCTGAGTCCTTTTTATATGCTCCATCACAAATATAACCGTAATGCATAGTGTAGGGCTTGTAATTTAAAACATTCTTTTCTCCCTGATAGGGAAAAAATATCCTGTCAGCCACAGCAAATGAATCAGGACCACTTATCCTGATGACTCCCACTCCCGATGAAGTTATTCCGCTGGCTATTGCCGCAATTGTATCTGTGTTCATATTATTTCCGTCATCGATGAATAATCCTAACTATTCACAGCCAATTATGTATGTGGTCGAGCCGGGATACACATTGAGATAACTGTGAATAGTAACTAATAATCGGTAATTATCTTAAAAAATAACATAAAAAACTGTCCATAATTATAAAAAGGACCATCATATAATGACAGTCCTCATAATAATACTCTTTTTATTTCTTAAGCGCTATCACAACATGTCTGTAAGGCTCCTCACCCTCAGAGAAGGTTGTGACATATTTGTCATTTTGAAGAGTTGAATGTATGATGCGGCGCTCGTAAGGATTCATAGCCTCAAGCTCAACCTGTCTCTTGGTGCGCTTTACTTTGTATGCAATATTTCTGGCAAGAGATTCAAGTGTTTCTTTTCTGCGTCTTCTGTAATCTTCCGTATCAAGCTTTATGGCTATATAGTCATCATGATTTTTATTTACAGCAAGGCTGGTAAGATACTGAAGGGAATCGAGTGTTGCTCCTCTCTTTCCGATGAGGATACCCATATCCTCTCCCTTGAATTCAATGTTCATCACATTATCAACAGTATCTGTCTCTATGATGATCTCAGCCTCAACTTCCATTGCCTTAAACACACTCTCAAGAAAAGCCCTTGCAGCATCTTCCTTTGTAACGGAAGTTTCCTTTTTTCTGGCCTTTATAACAGCCGGCTTACTGCCAAACCCCAAAAAACCTGAGGATTCCTTTTCGACTATCTCGTATTCAAGCTCATCGCTTGTAACCCCAAGGTCAAGTGATGCATCTGTGATGGCATCATCAACGGTTTTACCCGAATATTCTTTGTATTCCATTTTATACCCCTTTAATATTATATATTATCATTTGCTGTTGCGCTCATTGAATTCTTTTACCATATTGGCTCTGGCCGTCATGGATCCCGGTTTTGCTTTTCCAGATGAAATGCGCGCCTGTGCGAGTTTTTCTTCTTTTTCAGCAGAAGAGCTGTTTGAAGAAGAATCTGTATTCACATTTCTGGTACTGATATTCGCAGATTTGTAGATATTGTCCATACCCGCAAGCTGCTTACGTCTTTTCTCGGCTTTTATCTTGGCTTTTTCAGCATTTTTTTCTATCATAGCATCAAAATCAAGATTGCTGAGATATTTGTTAAAAGCAAGCTGCTGGAGACAACGGATAAATGCCGAAGCTATCCAGTAAAGACCAAGACCGACAGGTACCGTGAAACACATTACCAGCGAAAAGAGCGGCATGGTCTTGTTCATGGTCTTCATCTGCTGAGCCATCTGATCATTGGGATCAGTGTTCTCCGGCTGCGGCATCAACTTGATATTCATAATCTGTGTGAGATATGAGATCAAAGGTATGAGCACAGCTCCCAGCATAAGAAGATATTTTTTCTCACTGAAACCGGTCGTTAAAATGGTCCAGGGTGAATGTCCTATATCCAGTCCCAAAAAGTAGTTGATATGGGATACTTCTTCTTTTACGGAAGTAATAGTGGAGTTTATACCGGAAAAATTCTCTGAAATGAATTTCCAACCGGAATCTCCCATTCTGTACAAAACATCGATAATGTAATTGGATACTACAGTAGTATCACTGACGGTAAAATCTGTCTTTATACCTCTGAGAGAAGGCTGTGAGCTGACAAGCTCATTCATCTTGTCCGCAAAACCGCTCTCGTTCATGATAGCACTCGACAAGGGTAAAAATACATTTTTCACGGATTTTACATAAGCCGGAACATTGTAAATAACCCTGTATAATGCAAAAAGAATAGGCATCTGTATGAGAAGCTGAATACATGAACCCGACGGAGTAACTCCGTATTTGTCATATACCGCTCTGGTTTCCTCATTCTGAGCCATCATTGAATCCTGATCTTTTTTTCCTTTATATTTTGCCTGGATTGCTTTAAGCTCCGGGCTCATCTTGCGGGAAACAGAAGAGAATTTCTGCTGCTGATATGTAAGCGGCAGCATACATGTATAAATGATGATGGTCAACAGAATAATGGATAAACCTATGTTATTGATCCCCATCATGGACATCAACTGATAGGTAAGGTTCATGACAAAACCCAAAACTTTGGCAATCGGTCCAAGTATCACACCGTCATACTGAGTCAGGATGATATCGGTCACTTTTTATTTTTCCTCCAAAATTCCTCAGGCACAGGATCAAATCCTCCATGTGAAAAAGGATTGCAACGGATGAGACGCCATGTTGTTAATATTGAACCTTTTATAACGCCGTGCTTTTCAAATGATCCGATGGCATAATCCGAACATGACGGAAAATACGGACATTTGTAACCTTTATACGGAGAAAATGCTCTCTTATAAAACCTGATCAAAAAAATGATTATTTTTCTCATATAAATATCAGTCTGATAAACCATTAGTAACGGTTATCCTGTGAAGATCGGCGAGACGGAGTAACGATGATTCCACCTGGTGGAAGTCCATGTCCTTTGCCGGTATTCTCGCCACGACTACAATGTCCAAACCACTAATGAACATCTCTTCATGCAGTCTGTAGGCTTCTCGCACCAGTCTGGTAAAATGATGTCTCACCACACTGTTGCCCTTTTTCTTGTTGATGGATATGCCAAGCCTGTTGATATCCATACCGTTTTCTCTTACGTAGACTATGAGATTTCTGTCGGATCTTGATCTCTTTTCATTATATACTTTTAGGAAATCCTCATTTTTCTTAAGTGAATCGGAAAACTTCATACAGGTCTCCTATATAATAGTAACAATAAAAGACCACATTTCTGTGGCCTACTGATAGATCAAAATACAGGAATTCTGACAGATCAAGTTAAAACACATATAATTAAGCAGAAATCTTCTTTCTTCCCTTTAATCTTCTGGCAGCTAAAACCTTACGGCCGCCCTTTGTGCTCATCCTGCTGCGAAAACCATGAACTTTTGCTCTCTGTCTTTTCTTTGGCTGAAATGTCATCTTCATGGGAAATACACCTCCTTTTCTCAACAAAGCGTCGGAATACATAATATCAGCATAAAAAGTTTAAGTCAAGAGAAAAATAAAAAACTTTTATCATTGATTATTTTACTGATTTAGTATATTATATTAAGGGTTTGTGTCGCTTTTAAGGTAGCTATGGATTTTTAACGTATACCACCACATAAAAGCGCTAAAATGTTTATATAACCCAAATAAAAGCCTTACAGGAAAAGTTATATGGATGAGATAATTAAAAACTGGGAAAAGATAAAGGACATCATAAAGCAGGAATGTGAGTTAAGCGATACTTCCTACGAAGCCTGGATTAAACCCATGACCATAGGTAAGATTGTTGATAAAGAGATATTCATACCCTGTGAAGACAGCCTTCACCTCAACTATATCAACAAAAAATACATCAACATTATCAACGATATTGTCAAGGAATACGGCTCAAAAGACTATGAAGTT
The DNA here is from genome assembly GCA_017540915.1 of Lachnospiraceae bacterium. The sequence continues at coordinate 17,754 of JAFYAD010000013.1, read as the reverse complement.
AAGCTGGTTTTATCCTCAGATCTTGATAAAAGTGTTGATAATGAAAACTTATCAACAAATAGTTCATTAAATAATGTTAACAATGTTGATAATATCGGATTAAATCCTTCATATACTTTTGAAAACTTTGTCATAGGCAAGAGCAACCAGTTTGCAAGAGCTGCCTCACTCGCAGTAGCCGAATCTCCGGGAGAGATATATAATCCTCTCTATCTTTACGGAGATTCAGGTCTGGGCAAAACCCATCTGATGCAATCCATTGCACATTTTATCCACAAACATAACCCGGAGAAAAAGGTGGTATACGTATCCTCAGATACATTTACCAACGAGCTGATCCAGGCCATCCGTAATAAAAACGATATTCAGACCAATGAGCGTTTCAGGGAAAAATACAGAAACATTGATGTGCTGTGTATAGACGATATACAATTTATAATAGGAAAGGAAGCAACTCAGGAAGAGTTCTTCCACACCTTCGAACAGCTCTATCTCAATAATAAACAGATCATCATAACCTCGGATCGAAACCCAAAGGAGATGACTACACTGGATGAACGTATCAGATCCAGATTCGAATGTGGTCTCATGGCTGATATAGGACAGCCTGATTATGAGACCAGAATGGCGATCTTACATAAAAAGGAAGAAAAAGACCACATCAACATCAATCCCGAGATCATAGATTATATTGCTTCCAACGTAAAATCAAACGTCAGGGAGCTGGAGGGCGCTTTCAACAGAATAGCTGCGAAGATCAAGCTTTCCGGTAATATGGATTCTGAGTTTGATCTTGAGTTTGCCAAAAAAGAACTTGCAGATATAGTAAACCCGGATGTCAAAAGGGAGATCACAATACAGCTCATAGTGGAGACTGTTGCTGAATACTATAACATTACATTAGAGCAGATGATGTCCAAGAAGAGAACCAGTGACATAGCAAGACCCCGCATGATAGCAATGTATCTTGCCAAGAACATGACCGATTCTTCTCTCGATGCCATCGGAGCCAGCCTCGGAGGACGTGATCATTCAACTGTTATCCACGGAGTTAACAAAATAAACGATGACATTATGAACAGTGACGAGTTCAGGCAGCAGATCGATACCATTAAGAGGAAGATCAATCCGGCCTGATCAACATTTCAAGATGGTTATATACATGTTTTCAAGGCATGTCCAACACAGTTATCAAGTTCTGAAAACAGCACTGTTACTGGCTTGAAAGGCATTATAAACTTTTCAACAGCCCCTAATAATACTACTACTGTATTTTTAAAAATATATATACATAAAAATTGACCCTGCATCTCAACACAAAAGGAGAACATGATGAAGATCAAATGTATGAAATCCAATCTTTTGACGGGAGTTAACATTGTATCAAAAGCAGTTCCTTCCAAGACTACTATGGCTATTTTGGAATGTATTCTCATTGATGCATCCGCAAACAGCATAAAACTCATATCCAACGATCTTGAACTTGGAATAGAAACCGTTGTACAGGGTGAGATCATAGAAAACGGTATAATAGCTCTTGATGCAAAGATTTTTTCGGAGATGGTGAGAAAGCTTCCCGATGCAGAGGTTACCATCACTACCGACGGTTCTTTCAAGACCAATATCACCTGTGGAAAATCAAAGTTTGATATAGTTGGCAAATCAGGAGATGATTTTTCTTATCTTCCCTCTATAGATACGGAAAATCCTATAGTTTTATCTCAGTTAACTCTGAGAGATATTGTAAAACAGACTATTTTTTCCATAAATGAAAATGACAATAACAAACTCATGAGCGGCGAGCTTTTGGAGATAGAAGATAAAAACTTAAGGCTGGTTGCTTTGGACGGTCACAGGATCGCCATCAGAAATGTGGAGCTTACGGATTCTTATGAAAAATCCAAGACGGTAATACCGGGAAAAGCACTGAGCGAGGTCACCAAGATACTGACCGGCGGGGCAAATGACAAGGTAAATATATTCATCAGTGACAAACATATTGCTTTTATTTTTGATAATACAACTGTGGTTTCAAGGCTTTTGGAAGGTGAGTTCTTCAATGTCGACAATATGCTGCAGAGCAATTACGAGACAAAGATGAGGATCTACAAAAAAGATCTCACCGAATGTATAGACAGGGCAACTCTCCTGGCAAGGGAGGGAGACAAGAAACCTATAGTGATGGATATAAAAGACGGAAATCTCAATCTCCGTATCCAGTCTTTTATAGGATCAATGGATGAGGATATCGAGATAGAAAAAAACGGCAAGGATATGATGATAGCCTTTAATCCAAAATTCTGTCTTGATGTCTTAAGAGTTATAGATGATGAGGAAGTGGAGATATATCTCTTAAGTCCGAAGGCTCCATGTTTTATAAAGGATGCGGATGAGACTTATGTATACATGATATTGCCGGTCAACTTTAACGCCGGGGTGTAGAAATCATAAATGATTTCTATAAGCCATTTCCAAAAAAATATATTCATATTTTTTTGGAAATATATCATTGTTGATAATATTGTTGATAAAGTGGATAACTTATAGGATATATTTTAAAAATATTATGGAAAAAATATATATCAAAGATGATTTTATAAAACTTGGTCAGGCTTTGAAGCTTTCAGGTGTCGCCGGATCCGGAGTTGACGCAAAATATCTGATAGAAGACGGTCTTGTGACTGTGAACGGTGAGACGGAATTGAGGCGTGGCAGAAAGCTGTACAAGGGAGATTCTTTTTCTTTTGAGGAGAGAGAATTTGAGATAGACGGTTTATGATCATAGATTTAATAGAATTACAGAATTTCAGAAATTATGAAAATATAGTGATACAACCTGACAAAGGTATCAATATCCTGTACGGCGACAACGGTCAGGGAAAGACCAACATACTGGAATCCATCTGCGTGCTGGCAACTACCAAATCCCACAGGAACGCTAGGGATAAGGATATGATAAGGTTCGGTTTTGATGAAGCTCATATCAGAACCGGTGTTATCAAAAATGACATAGACTTAAGGATAGATATTCATCTCAAAAAGAACAGATCAAAGGGAATAGCTGTAAACAGATCACCTATCAAAAAGGCGGCGGATCTTTTCGGGATATTGAATGTGGTTATGTTTTGCCCGGAAAATCTTAACATCATATCCGACGGACCTGCCGAGAGACGCAGGTTCATGGATATGGAGCTGTGTCAGCTGGACAAGATATATCTTTCTGATCTGGTCAATTACAATAAAGTTCTGACTCAGAGGGGTAAACTCCTAAAGGATATGTATCATGAACCGTCTTTGAAGAGCACATTGGATGTATGGGATGAGCAGCTTATAAATTACGGCAGGCGCATCATCAAGAGAAGACGGGAATTTATAGACGATATCAAAGAACTTGTGGAGAAAAAACATAAGTTTATCTCAGGCTGTGATGAAGATCTTCACATCAAATATGAGCCTGATACGGACGATTCTTTTTTTGCGGACGAGCTTTTTAAATGCAGGGACAGAGATATAAGGCTGGCTCAGACTTCCGTAGGTCCTCACAAAGACGATATTTCTTTTTGCATAGGTGATATGGATATCAGAAAATTCGGATCCCAGGGTCAGAAGAGGACAGCAGCACTTTCATTGAAGTTATCCGAGATTGATTTTGTGACTGAGATGATACATGACAAACCGGTTTTATTGCTGGATGATGTTTTATCGGAGCTCGACAGGAAAAGACAGATACTTTTATTGAATTCCATAGAGAATATACAGACTTTTATGACCTGTCCCATGCTGGATGATGTTATAAAAGATAATATTTCCGTTGATAAGACCTTTGAGATAAAAGACGGAAGACTATTATGATATTTGTCGGAGGTGACAAAATTGAGTAACGAAAATATTAACGCAACTGAAGAATACGGTGCTGACCAGATACAGATACTGGAAGGACTTGAGGCAGTCAGAAAACGTCCCGGAATGTATATAGGTTCCACGTCCGAGAGAGGTCTTCACCATCTTGTATATGAGATAGTAGATAATTCAGTTGATGAGGCTTTGGCCGGTTTTTGTGAAAACATCAGTGTTTCCATCCTGCCGGGAGATATCATAGAGGTAATAGATGACGGAAGAGGTATTCCTGTCGGTATCAATCACAAAGCAGGCATTCCTGCTGTAGAAGTTGTGTTTACCATACTGCACGCCGGCGGTAAGTTCGGCGGAGGAGGATACAAGGTTTCCGGCGGTCTCCATGGTGTCGGCGCCTCTGTTGTGAACGCTCTTTCTAACTGGCTTGTAGTGAATATTTATAATGACGGTAATATATATGAGCAGCGTTATGAGCGCGGCAAGGTAATGCACGAACTGAAGATTGTAGGTGAGTGTGATAAAGATAAGACAGGTACAAAGGTCACATTCAAACCTGATGATACTATCTTTGAGACCACGATATTTGATTTTGACACCTTAAAACAGCGTCTCAGAGAGACTGCATTTCTCACAAAAGGTCTTCGCATCAATCTGAGGGATGACCGCGGCGAGGAGAAGATCGAGAAGAGTTTTCATTATGCAGGCGGTATCAAGGAATTCGTTACATATCTCAATAAGGCAAAGACAGCCATATATGATGATGTAATATACTGTGAAGGCAAAAAAGATAATGTTTATGTTGAGGTTGCTTTCCAGCACAATGACGGATACAGCGAGTCTGTTTTCAGTTTTGTAAACAATATCATAACGCCCGAAGGCGGTACACATCTCACCGGTTTCAAAAATGCCATTACTAAGACTTTCAACGCATATGCTAAAGATAATAAGATCCTAAAAGATACAGATACTCCTCTTTCAGGTGAGGATATAAGGGAAGGCATAACCGCTATCATATCGGTGAAGATCGAGGAACCCCAGTTTGAGGGCCAGACCAAGCAGAAGCTTGGAAACAGCGAGGCGAGAGGTGCGGTTGATGCAGTTGTGAGTGAACAGCTCACATATTTTCTGGAGCAGAATCCGATAGTTGCCAAGACTATCTGCGAAAAATCACTTTTGGCGCAGAGAGCCAGAGAGGCAGCCAGAAAAGCCAGGGATCTCACAAGGCGTAAGACGGCTCTTGAGACAATGTCACTTCCGGGAAAGCTTGCGGATTGTTCAGATAAGGATCCCATGAACTGTGAGATATTCATAGTGGAGGGAGACAGTGCGGGCGGTTCCGCAAAGACTGCCAGAAGCCGTGCTACCCAGGCAATCTTACCTCTGAGAGGCAAGATATTGAATGTTGAAAAGGCAAGACCTGACAAGGTTTTCGGTAACGAAGAGATAAAGGCCATGATAACTGCCTTCGGTACCGGAATTCATGAAGATTTTGATATTTCAAAGCTGAGATACAACAAGATCATCATCATGACTGATGCCGATGTGGACGGTGCTCATATTGCTACTTTGATGCTGACCTTCCTGTACAGATTTATGCCGGAGCTCATCAAGCAGGGACATGTATTTTTGGCGCAGCCCCCTCTCTATAAGATCGAGAAAAACAAAAAGATATGGTATGCATACTCCGATGAGGAGCTTAATAAACTTCTCACAGAGATAGGCAGGGACGGCAATAATAAGATCCAGCGATACAAAGGACTTGGAGAGATGGATGCCGAGCAGCTCTGGGAGACCACCATGGATCCCGAGAAGAGAGTACTGCGTCGTGTCATGATGGATGATGAGAAAGCATCTGAGATTGATATAACCTTCAACACCCTGATGGGCGATAAGGTTGAGCCGAGACGTGAATTTATAGAGGCCAATGCGAGGTTTGCGGATCTGGATATTTAAATCATGAGTGAGGAAATACGATGGAAGACAATAATATCAACGAAGAATCTTTGGATATGGACACAGTCTTTGACAAGATCAATGATGTAGATCTTAAAAAGACTATGGAAACATCATATATCGATTATGCCATGAGTGTTATAGCTTCCCGTGCTCTCCCTGATGTGAGGGACGGATTGAAGCCTGTACAGCGCAGGGTTCTTTTTTCAATGATAGAATTGAATAACGGACCTGACAAACCTCACAGAAAATGTGCCCGTATCGTGGGTGACACAATGGGTAAATATCATCCCCACGGTGACAGCTCTATCTATGGAGCTCTTGTCAATATGGCTCAGGACTGGTCTACCAGATATCCCCTCGTGGACGGTCACGGTAACTTCGGTTCTGTGGACGGTGACGGAGCCGCAGCCATGCGATACACTGAAGCCCGTCTTTCCAAGATCTCTATGGAGATGTTGGCAGATATCAACAAAGATACGGTTGATTTTATCCCGAACTTTGATGAGACTGAAAAAGAGCCTGTTGTGTTGCCGTCAAGATATCCAAATCTTCTGGTCAACGGCACTACCGGTATAGCCGTAGGTATGGCTACCAATATCCCGCCTCACAATCTGGGTGAGATAGTAAACGCTGTCGTTCGTATAATCGACGACAAGATCGAGGGCAAAGAGACCACTATCGAGGATCTTCTGTCTGTAGTGAAAGGACCGGATTTTCCCACAGGCGGTATGATATTGGGACACAGAGGTATAGAGGAATCATATCGTACAGGCCGCGGTAAGATAAAGGTAAGGGCGGTCACTGATATTGAGCCCATGGCAAACGGCAAAAACCGTATTGTGGTCAGCGAACTTCCTTATATGATCAACAAAGCAAAGCTCATATCCAATATAGCGGAGCTTGTAAAAGACAAAAAAATAGACGGCATCACGGATCTGAGGGATGAGTCCGACAGACAGGGTATGCGTGTCTGTATCGAGCTCAGAAAGGATGTTAATCCGAATATCATATTAAACCAGCTCTATAAACATACCCAGATGCAGGATACCTTTGGTGTTATAATGCTGGCGCTGGTAAATAACCAGCCGAAGATCCTGAATCTGTATGAGATGCTCAACTACTATCTTTTACATCAGGAGGAAGTAGTTACTAGACGTACCAGATATGACCTCAATAAAGCAAAAGACAGGGCTCATATATTAGAGGGTCTTTTGAAGGCTCTTGACAATATTGATGAGATAATATCCATAATCCGCGGTAGCGCCAATACAGCCGAGGCAAAGTTAAATCTTATAGACAGGTTTGCTTTTACCGACGCTCAGGCTCAAGCAATCGTGGATATGCGTCTGAAGACTCTCACCGGTTTGGAGAGAGAAAAGCTTCAGGCAGAGTACGATGATCTCATGAAACTGATCACAGAGTTGGAGTCAATATTGGCTGATAATAATAAGCTTTTGACTGTCATAAAAGAAGAGCTTTCCGCAACATCCGAAAAATATACGGATGAGAGGAGAACCTCCATCGGATATGACGAGGATGAGATAAACATAGAAGATATGATACCGGTCACCAATACCGTGATCACCATGACAAAGCTTGGTTACATCAAGCGTATGAGTGTTGGTAATTTCAAGGCTCAGAACAGAGGCGGTAAAGGTATCAAGGGAATGGAGACCATTGATAACGATTATATCGTGGAACTTTTGATGACTACCTCCCACAACTATGTATGTTTCTTTACCACATTGGGCAGAGTGTACCGCATAAAGGCGTATGAGATACCGGAGTGCAGCCGTACCGCAAGGGGTACTGCAATAGTAAATCTTTTGCAGCTTTTGCCGGAGGAGAAGATAACAGCGGTCATTCCCATAGAGGAATACAATGACAATGAATATCTTTTCATGTCAACAAGGCGCGGTATAGTCAAGAAGACTCCCATCACGGAGTACGGTAATATCACAAAGCGTGGTCTTATTGCTATTAAACTGAGGGATGACGATGCCCTGATAGATGTTAAAAAGACTGATAACACCAGAGATATCATGCTGGTGACCAAATACGGACAGTGTATAAGATTCCATGAGACTGATGTAAGATCCACCGGCAGAAGCTCAATGGGTGTTATAGGCATGAACCTTATGGACGGAGACGAGGTCGTGTCAATGCTCATGGATATCGACGGTGAGTCAATGATATTAGCCAGTGAGCGCGGTCTCGGAAAATGTACTCTTAAGAGTGAGTTCACACCGCAGATCAGAGGCGGTAAGGGCGTTAAGTGTTATAAGGTCACTGAAAAGAGCGGTTATCTTGTAGGTGCAAAATCCGTAGATCAGGAAGATGAGCTGATGCTCATCACGACTGAGGGTATTATCATCAGGATCCGTGTATCAGATACTACTTTGTTGGGCAGGATCACCACAGGTGTCAAGCTTATGAACCTTGATGAGAATGTTACTATCGCATCCATCGCGAAAGTAGTGATAGATGAAAGTCTTGAGCTGGGTGAGAATATGGAGATCGAAGAGTAGGTTTTTTATGGATCCGATCGCACATATTCATACCGCCATGTCTGAAAAATTCGGAATACCGAGACAGAGCGGTATCATAGAAGAACTAAAAGGCTGCATCATATTCGAGCCTGAGTACAGGGATATGAATGCGGTTGCCGGATTGTCGGAATTTTCCCATATCTGGCTCTTATGGGAATTTGAAGGAGTTAAAAAAGATAAGTTCGTTCCGATGGTGAGACCACCAAGACTTGGAGGCAACAAAAAGCTGGGGGTTTTCGCCACCAGATCTCCTTTCAGACCGAATCCCATTGGATTATCCTGTGTAAAACTGGAAAAGATTTCAGAGACAAAGGACGGTCCCGCAATTTATGTCTCAGGTGTGGATCTGAGGGATAATACTCCGATATTTGATATCAAGCCTTATATTCCTTATGCGGACTGCAAACCTGAGGCAGTGGGTGGTTTTACTGCCGATACCGAATACAGGGAACTTACCATAGCAGAAGGTGAGGATTTATTAGATGTTTTGCCTGATGAATCCGACCAAGTTGCAGTCAAAAAGATACTGATCAACGATCCCAGACCGCATTATCAGGATGATCCAGAGAGGGTATACGGATTTTTGTACGGAGGATATAACATTAAATTCCGTGTGGAAGGCAGAGATGTTTTTATAGTCGACCTGGAAAGAAAACAACGATTGTGAATGATAAATGTTTATAATTTCACATAGTTATCCACTTTATCCCCAATTTTATAGTGGATAACTGTATCATAACATGGATCCTTGTGTTGATAATATGTAACTGTTCAGAACCAAGGTAATTTATATAAAAATGCTCGTTGAATGCTTGCATTCGTAAGAGGATTTTTGTTAACTGTTCAAAGTAAGAGGTTAAGGATGAGACTGAAAAATGTGCCTGCGGCGAGAGATGCCATAGCACAGAGCGATATCTGCATAAAAGACCCCGAAAGATTAAAGGGAAAGTGGAAGAGTGAGATCTTTGGAAATGACAATCCCCTGCATATCGAGATAGGCATGGGAAAGGGACGTTTCATAATGGAACTTGCCGCTACATACCCTGATATCAATTTTATCGGTATAGAGATGTATTCCAGCGTCATATACAGAGGCATACAAAAATACGAGGCAACGGAAAATCCTCCGAAAAACCTTGTTTTCCTGTGTTTTGATGCGACGGATATATGCGACATCTTTGAAAAGGGAGAGGTAGACAGGATATATCTGAATTTCTCGGATCCGTGGCCAAAGGACAGACACGCCAAGAGGAGACTTACCTCTGACAGGTTTTTGAAAAAATACGATCTCATATTAGCCCGGGACGGACATGTGGAATTTAAGACCGATAACAGAGATCTTTTTGATTTTTCAATAGCATCGGTAAAGGAAAACGGATGGGAGATCGCTGCCCTCACCTATGACCTCCACAACGACGAGGCTATGAACAGGGGTAATATCATGACGGAGTATGAGGAAAAGTTTTCAAAAATGGGAAATCCCATATACAAGATGATAATATCAAGGTCTGTCGGCGATGGAGATTAGGCTGTGACCGTTTTATAGTGAATGTCAGATAATTTTTGATATCCACTGTAGTGAATACAGATGAAAAGAGCGCTCTCATGTGTGTGAGAGCGCTCTTTTACTTTCATTTTTTGTGGCATTTTCGTGTGTTTTGTGATACGCTGAACATGATCTTACGAAATTTTCTCATCTGCAACCTTTTTATGTTTTTTGCAGTATATATATTAACGAATGGAATCAAACACCAATTATACCAATAATAGGGAGGAATCTACAATGCCAAAGGATGAGCAGCAGGAGAATAAACAGCCGGAGAAAGCAGAGCAGGATAATCAGCAGGAAAAACTGCCGGAATACTTAAAACCGAAAATAGAAAAGAAGAATGTAGCAGTGACAAGCCTTGATCCGCCGGAATCCTTTTATTCGCCTAACAGACTAAACAGGGATTACAGCACAGTAGTCGATGGTCTTTCTGAGCTTTTAGGGGTCTTTTCGTCAGGTGTCGACTCCCCGGAAAAGGCAAAAAATGTAAAAACGTTTTTGAGTAGCAGGGACACTGATAAAAAAATCTACAGTAATGTTTTTATGAAAACCATCAAGGATGGAAAGCTGAGTTTTAACAGCACCGGTGATAATCCTACTGCAGAGGAGGTTCTGCGCGTCGCCAAACATACTTATATCATTGAAAATGACGGCACCATCTCCAATTATGCTGAAAAATTTTTTGCCAATGATTCCATGGATGCTCTGCTGAAGGACGAGAGTATATCACCACAGGAACTCGGAACCATGATGGCTATACACATGGCACTGTTCTTCTCAAAGACTCCTGACAGTCCCATAAAGGGAATGGATGAGACTTTCGGTGATATAAATCCCGGAACCACAGACGGCAGGGAGCCCTTAAGGGTATATATCACCGTGCCGGGGCATTCACCGGCAGCTATTGCCGGAAAGGATTTCGTAAAGGCTTATGAGGCATCAACAGGTAAAGCTACGGAGCAGACGCTGACTGTAGAATATAATGCTCACCTGAATTATCAGGAGAAATATGAGGATAACAAGAAAAGATGGAGCAGGGATATAGATAACTACAGCAAGGCAGTTGAGCGTGACAGGACGAAATATGAGAACGCTCAGAAAAAACTGACCGATTCCATGGCAGAAAATGAAAAGAAGTTTTCGGAATGGGAAAAGTCCTTTAATGAAAAATATCCTACCGATGAAGCCAGAAAAAAGGAATTGGAGGAGAATGAGTGGAATGAGCATTATAAATGGGTAAATGAGCAGGGCGATAAGGTTTACCAACCGCAGTTTGATGATTTCGATAATAGTACCAATCAATATAAGCAGGTTCTGGACAATGAAAGGAGTAATCCCGTGACTGTTCCTGCTGAGCCGGTGGAAAGCAATTTCTTCCGCAGATTGTGGGTACGGCTGGTAGGAAGCCATTCACGGGAATATATCCGCGCTGTTGAAGCCAGAAACGACGCTATTAATCGAAAAAATGACCAGGATGCAACCATCGCAAGTCTGGAGGAAGAGATCAGTAAGATCGCGGACAAGAAGCGGAAGCTGACCCTTGAATTAGATGACGCTGCCGAAAAGCATCGCCTGGAAACCGAAGAGCGTGTCAAGAATCTGCCTGATGTGAAGGGATTTAAGGAGAATGAGATAAAGAAGCAGAGAAAGGAGCTTTTAGAGGATACCGAGAAACAGCTGAAGGCAGAGGTTGAGGCTGCCAAAAAGAAATATGAAGAAACGGTCAAGCTTTTAGAGCCTGAGATCGAGCGCTTAAAGAAGCTGACGGTAAATGCCGAAAAGGAATTTAATAAACGTGCGGGTGATATGGCTAAAAAGCAGCAGGCCATTGAAAATAAAGACGAAATGCTGAAGCTTGTGGATAAGGTCATAAGTAATGCAAATAAAACCGCCGCGGAGCTGATGAAAAAGAGTGAATTAAGACAGAAAAATGAGATCAATGTCAGGCTTAAGGATGAAGGTATGTCTGAATTCATTATGAGATCAGATGTAGATACCTTAGCTGAGGGATCCGTAACTTCCATATTGGATATAGCAAGCCAGCGGGCAAAATATAAGGAAGATTTTGATGAGAAAGAAAAGAGTGTAAGCGGTCTGTATGCATCAGAGATATTTATGTCAGTAGATCCGAAATTTTTAAAGGAAACAGCTGAGTATGCAAAGGATTACGCTAAAAAATGGATCGACCCGACCGGTAAAAAGAACGAAAACCAGATCGCAAAGAAAAGATTTTATGAGGTATGCTGTGATGAGTATATTAAAAGAAAAGAGAAGGCTGTGGAGGCTTTTGAAGAAACCTTCAATATCCGCTGCAATCTCAAAAATGTACAGTCTGTCATAGATCAGCTCAACATAAAGGGATTTGTTGAATATGCCGTGAAAAATGTTGATGGTAAGATTCCAAATGAGCATCCGATGCCAAAGGTTACAAAGACAAATGTAAAGGATATGGTATATCTTATTATGACCGGTCTTAAGACAGCAAAGATACTGGAGGCAAACAATGGTAATATAGAGATCCTGAAGTCCGGTGATGTGAAGGTCAGGGATGTTGATCCCAGCGAGTTAAAAACAAAGTCAACCATGCAGCCGGTGGGAGCTCCGGCAGCACCAAAGTTTAAGGCACTGCCTGCGGGTCCGTCCATGTAATGTATAAAATGATACTGTTCACAGCCAGGAAAGGGTCATTATTGTCCTAACAGTAAGTAAAAACAGCGGCTGCGGGAATTACATATAATTTCCGCAGCTTTTTTATATGTCAGCTAAAGCTGACCGGCGGCTCACGGGCGGGCAGGGTATGAACTCATCTTCCATAGTCGATTGACAGTTTTTAAAAGTATTTGTATACTTTATACTGCTTAATGATCTCAATGATCGTTTTTTATAAAGGAATTGCGCGAACGGTGATGGCTATGGGTTGTAAAATGTGGTATAATCTTAACGAAAACGAGCCAACGGCGAAGTTTGAGTTTAGATTTACCCATTATATATAATATGTTAAGAGGTACGAAATTGAAAAAATATTGCAGGATCATTACATCCTTTCTGATCATATTGCTTATGGCAGTGGTGCCGGTCTTTACGGTATCGGCAAAGGCCAAATGGCCGGAGGGCATTACTGTAGGTTCGTCATCAGTGTGTGTCATGGATGTGGACACGGGTACCATACTTTTTGATAAAAATATGGATGAGGTGCATTATCCGGCGTCCATCACCAAGATAATGACGGCAATGCTGGCAATTGAAAGCTGTTCTCTGGATGAGGTAGTTACATTTTCGCCGGAGGCGGTGTACGGTAACGAGGGGGATACAAGCCATATTTCCAGGGATGTGGACGAGAAGATGACCATGGAGCAGTGTCTCTACGGCATGATGCTGGCATCCGCCAACGAATGTGCATGGGCAATAGGCGAGCATGTGGCAGGCTCAATGCCGGAATTTACGGTGATGATGAATGAAAAGGCAGAGTCGCTGGGCTGCACCCATACACATTTCAATAACCCCAACGGTCTGCCGGATGAGGAGCATTACACAACAGCCCATGATATGGCTCTGATCGCAAGTGCGGCTTTTCATGATGAGACCTTCCGTACGATATGCGGGACGGGTACATACACCATCCCGGTGACCAACAAGCATGACGAGCCCACGTATCTTGCCAATCATCACAAGATGCTGTATCCGTATAAGGGAGTCAGGGATTATCTTTATGACTATTGCAAGGGCGGAAAGACCGGATACACCATAGCAGCCGGTAATACTCTGGTGACCTATGCCCAAAAGGACGACATGACGCTGGTCTGCGTGGTCATGAGTGCAGAGACGCCTTATCACTACACGGATACCATCAGCCTTTTCGATTATTGCTTTGAGAATTTCAAGACCTACAACATTTCCGAAAACCTTCTTACGGACAGCGAAGATGTGAGCTTCGAGAGACCGTATTTTTATGATATGTCGGAAAAATTCGCACTCATTGATACGGATGCCAAGGTGATATTGCCGGCAGATGCGGAGTTTTCCGATGCAAAGCAAAAAATCGAGTACTCATCGGGTGAAGATAAGACGCTGGCAAGTTTTGTGTTCATGTATGCGGGACGCGAGGTGGGACGTGCCGATGTTGTTCCGACCGGGGCAGACGCATCCACGGATTTTTTTGAGGGACATGTGATAGTCAGCGGAGACGAGGCGGTAAACACACTGACCCGCAATACAAAAGAGCAGGAAAAGACTAAGGTTGTGGAGGAGGAGCAGACTGCGGAGCCGGACAAACCGGCTGATAAAGTGGATGAGAAATGGTCATTCAGAAATCTTTTCCCGAAGCAGATCAAGATCTCACTCACTCCGGCGTTACTTATAAAGCTCATCATAGCTGTGGCTCTGATCCTGATATTGATACTGGTGGGTAAGGCAATTGCCGGAAAATCCTATGTTTTCAGGCGTATGAGAGCGGAGAAAAAAGCGAGAAAACGCGCCATGAAGGGTGCGATCTTTATAGATGATACGGAAGGAAAGCATTCCAAAAAGAATAAAAAGACGGATCTTCATTTCTGATCCGTCTTGTGATCAATCATTCAGCAGTCTGTCCAAGATTGATAATACTTTGTTTTTTTCTGTGGTATACAGTATGACACCGGAGGAGCATTCAGTCATGGCATCGATCTTCTCGTTAAGTGAAGCGACCTCGGATATGAGATGCATCAGATATGTCCTGTTGTAAAGATCTGTCTTTATGAGTATGGGGGTATGTGAACTTAAGTCGGTGACCTCGGTGCCGGCTTCCGACAGTATGGTCTTTAAGTTTTTCTCTTTCTCGACCTGCTTGACGGTACGGTCTACTATGAAAAAACCGTCCTCATCCTTGGGCATGTCCATGGATTTTACGGCTCTCTGTATCTGTTTGGTAAGACTCTCGGATGCCGGATACAGGGACTCAAAATATTTGGTAAAATCAGTAGCCATCCTGAAATGCTTGTTTTTACCGTTTTCAAGAATCTCCGTGATCAGTATTCTGCGGATGATCTTTTCACATTCTTTTCTGGACGGGTTTTTAACTCCGATGGCTGACTCGGGAAAATCCATATTGGGTTCCTCTTTCGATAAATGGTTGATGCCGATAGTATTCGGCATGGAATGGTCCGTGGGTCCTGTCCTGATCCTGATATATTAGGATGTCTTTTCTCATGGATAAGGACATTATATATTTGACCTTTTATGAGTATAAGACAATGAAAATGATAATTCAATAGATTTTTTATATTTTTTTGCAGAACGAATTAAAGTGATTGTGAATTGTAACCGGGATGATCGTGGTGTTATGGATAGATTTTTGACCGATAAGGCTTTTCTTGAAAAGATGATAATGGACAGGGGAGGCATAGTCAGAACTTCAGAGCTGGAGAAGGCCGGTTTCGACTACAGGAGAGTTCAAAAGCTTTTAGATGAAGGCTTCCTGAAAAAACTCAAAAACGGATATTACTCACTGGACGGAGACGGAAAATCCGCCGACGAGAGGATTCGTCTCCTCTTTCCTGATGGGATACTGACCATGGCGTCCGCACTGTATGTTTATGGTTTCATTGGAGATAAACCGGCGGAGTATCATATCGCTATAGAAAAAAATGTATCCAGATCCAGGTTCAAGCTTAAGGATCCGACGGTAGTGCCCTATTATGTGGAAAAGAGCGCACTTGATTTCGGGATTACTAAGGTATCATTTGGCGGGGGCGAGATGAACATATATACCAGAGAGCGGCTCCTGTGTGAAGTTCTGAAATACGAGAAGAAGTTTTCAAAGAACACAGTTGATAAGATTGTGGATAAGTTTGTGGATAACTACCACGGTGAAAAACGGACGGATATGATGGATCTTATGGAAAGCGCTGTGAGAAGACAGGTCAAGAATAAGGTCCAGACAAGACTTGGAGACAGAATATGAATAAAACGACATCAGAAGCTGTCTCTTTACAGGTAGAGGAACAGTTTTTATATGAGAGTATAGTGTCTGTTATGACAAGGCTTTTCCTGCCGGACAACATGAATTCCTACGCCTGCTGCTATGACATTCTGGGCAGGAGCGATATAAGAGGACGGAGAGCGACAGCTGATCTCAGGCGGATCTTTTCCGAGAGGAATATCTCCATAGAGAAAAAGCGGCTGGATATGTTCAGGCTGTGTGAGACGGATGTATATATGAGAAAAAAATGGGAGCATTATACCCGGATCTCCGGGAAGACCGATGCGCCCGCCTGGGAAGAGGTTTACGGCAGGATATGGGACTTTATTTCGCCTTTGTGGTCGGCAATGTGTGAGGACGGATTTTACCTCTGCGACTGGATAGGCACTCTTGGGAGATATCTTGACTGATGATAGATTTGGGCAGAGAGCTTGAAAAATATTCAAAAAGTGATTTTTATCCATTTCATATGCCGGGACACAAGAGGATATTCGATCCCGGCTTTAATGCCTACGATGTGGATATAACGGAGATAGAGCCTTTTGACGATCTGCATCATCCCCGGGGGATACTGAGAGAGCTCCAGGCACAGTGCGCTGAGTTTTTCGGTGCGATGGAGAGTTTTTATCTTGTGAATGGCAGCAGCTGCGGCATATTGTCTGCCATAACCGTCGCTCTGGACACGGGGAGATATTATCTCATATTGGATCGGGGATCCCACAAGTCGGCTTACAATGCGGTTATACTAAAGGACGCTGAGCCGGAATATGTCTTTTCAAGACCCTCCGAATTTGGTTTTTATGAGGGTATTTATCCACAGGATGTTGATACTTTGTTGAAAAAAAGACATGATTTTTGTCGGGAATCCGAAAAAAAGACATTAAAGCCATGTCTTTTCGTTACATCTCCAACCTATGACGGTATCACCTCGGATATAGCTGCCCTGGCAGAGCTTATACATGAGAGGGATGGTCTTCTCATAGTGGATGAGGCTCACGGAGCCCACTTCGGAATGCATGATATTTTTCCGGAGAGTGCTGTGAGGCAGGGTGCGGACATAGTGATACAGAGCCTGCACAAGACCCTGCCCGCACCGACACAGACCTCGGTTCTGCACATATTAAGCCCGCGGGCGCAGGAGCTGGATATCGGAAGGTATCTGGCGATATTTGAGAGCAGCTCGCCGTCCTACATATTGATGAGCGGGATCTCTTCCTGTCTGAATTTTCTGGACTCCCGGGGAAAAGAATATTTTGACCGATTTGCAAACCGGCTTGACCTTTTTTACCGGAGGGTGGAAAAACTCAGGGCTCTCAGAGTTTACCGGCATGAATACGACAACCGCAAGCGTGATATTTCGAAGATTCTGATAGGAACGGGTAATACGGGTCTGACGGGTCATGATCTGTACAGGATCCTTGGGGACAGGTATCATCTCAGGCTGGAGATGGAGGCATCATTTTATGTCACCGCACTGAGCAGTCTGATGGATACTGATGAGGGATTTGAAAGGCTTGCCGGTGCGATACTGGAAATCGACGGAGAGCTGGCTGACGGAAAATCGATCAGTGGAAAGCCTGCCACCGGAAGGGAGATCACCGGAGAGCCTGTCACCGGAAGGCTGATCAATGGAAAGCTTTCTACCGGGGGGCTGACAGCACCATATCCTGAGCCGGTGACGGTATGTCACGCGGGCAGTGCGTTTAGAGCACAAAAGAAGGCGGTGCTGCTGGATGAGGCGGCGGATCGTGTGAGCGGAGTCTTTGTTTTCCTGTATCCTCCTGGAATACCGGTTTTAGCTCCCGGGGAGCTGGTGACCGCGGAGATCATAGAGCTGATCAGGGGATATGTAAGCGCAGGATTTGATGTCAGGGGACTGGCGGGGGAGG
>JAFYAD010000153.1 GCA_017540915.1 Lachnospiraceae bacterium | reverse complement strand
GAGCCCAGTATAAAACGACTCTTGAACTCATGTCCGCCCAAAACCAGTTTGTCTTCCATTTCAAGTCATCTCCCGATATTTTTTATTTATTGATTTAGAAGGTCATAAACCATACTTCATGACAAGTTTGCCTGCCGGTGGAGTAAAACTATATATCTTTAACGAAACGCTCTGATCCATCTACTGTATGACAAACTCAGATCTACCTACAGCCACCGCCGACAAAATGCAGTATTTCCACCACGTCTCCGTCTGCAAGAGACTGATCGTCATACTCTTCCTTAGGTATGATCTCAAGATTTTTCTCTACTACGACATATTCACCGTCGTAACCGGCTTCTGACAGATATGCAGAAATACTCTTTCCTGCAGCATCCTCGTTTTTTCCGTTTATCGTGACCATATCAGGCCTCCACATCTTATAAACAAAGAATAATACTCCCTTAACAACAACTATAAAGATTAGCGTAATCCGCCTTTTTTGTCAAGTTATTGAACACTTTACAAAGGAAAAGATCAGCCCTTTAAGAGGACTGATCCTTTCTCAATAGTCGTATTAGATCTGCAGAAAATCACTTTTTCTTGAAATTAAGCTTGAAATTGTAATTGCCGGTGCCTTCTTCTGTTCGCAATGCCACATAATATGTGCCCTTGGAGTCAAGCTTTACTTTATTTACACTCTTACCGCTCATAAGGTCGAAGCTTTGAGGTGTCTGCCCCATCTTGTAAACAACCAGCTGCGCATCCTTAACCTTTGTATTCACGGTAACACTAAGTATTCCCTTTGAACCGACTTTTACCTTGTAAAAATCTCCGTCAGACTCATTCATTGAGAACGCAGCTTTGATCGTCTTCTTGAATGCCACCTTCTTTGCGGTGAGCTCATTATAATTCTGCTCATCTATGCTCTCTTTAAATGTGGAATCCGAATATTCAGGAGTCAGGGTCACTGTATAATTGTAGCCATCAGTGATAACCAAAAAATAGTCTCCCTTCAGAAGGTCCCAGGCGTACACGTTTGTGCCACCTTCGGGCAATGCAATATCAAGACTCTCTCCCGGAACCTCACCGTCTGCTTCGTAGAGCACGTCACGATAAGTAAATCCCACATCACCCGGACGGGTGATAGTGACATTAACCCTGCCGCTGTCTTTCATGGTAAATTTATAATATGTTTCAGTCTCATCTGTTATTTCCTCCTCAACTAAAGGTCCCTGAACAATAGTATCCATAGGAAGCGTCTGATAACTTCCCACAGCCTTAGCCGGTATTGCCGGTATGCAGGTCACCGCTGTCACAAATGCCAAAAGAAATGCCGAAATCTTTTTCGCTCTCATGATATCCTCCTGTAAATAAGAATTCGCCGGTTTTTTCACACCGAAAATGCCGGTACCTGTAAAACGCTGAAAGGGCGTTCACCCCTTCACAACAACATGTTTAATTATATATTTACGATCATCCCCAGTCAATAAAAATCAAATTTCTTGACTAAATAAATGATTACACATACAATACGCACTATAGTGCAGGTGTTTCATCAGTTATTACCGAAAACTCAAGACAACTATATTAAAACCAAGGAGAATACAAGATCATGAAAAAGAAAATATTGTGCCTGACATTGTTTCTGCTGTTGATACTGTCAGTAACCGTTGGATGCAGTTTGATCACCCCGACCGAAGTATCATCGACTTATTCCGCACAACAGGTTACGGATGCGAATCCAACTGATATCATAGATTCTGCCACCGATACGGACAGTCAGGATTCCGGAGAGATCCAAAATCCGGAAATATCTTCATCCACAGACACTGACGAAAAAACAGAAATATCTGAATATGCAGAAGCTGCTGATGATTCTCAAGCATCTGAGGACACAGCACTATCCGATACAGACGAAACGGACGAAACCTCATCGGAAGAACCGGACACAGATGAACCAGATACTCTTGATGAAAACGGATCTTACACTTCAAAAGACGATGTAGCCTTATATCTTTATACATACGGAAAACTGCCGGAAAACTTCATCACCAAAAACGATGCGAAAGCTCTCGGCTGGGAAGGCGGTTCCTTAGAGCCATTCGCACCCGGCAAATGCATCGGCGGTGACCGCTTCGGAAATTACGAAGGTATCTTACCCAAAGGAAAAAACTATCAAGAATGCGATATTGATACTTTAGGTCAAAAATCCCGCGGTGCAAAACGGATCGTTTTCTCCGATGACGGATACATCTACTACACCGATGACCACTACGAAAGCTTTACACTTTTATACGGAGGCGAATAATGGAATACACAATAGACTTAAGAAACGTAAAAGATCCCGAATCGATGCATGATATAATCGAGTACTCTCTTCCTGTTCCGGAATACTACGGCAGAAACTTAGACGCGCTTTACGATGTTCTGACCTCAATGCCTTCAGGCACCATTATCAATATTTATATGGATTCCGAATCCGATATCCCGTATCTGAAGCGTCTGACCGATGTTTTCCGTTATGCGGAAAATGATTCGGACGATCTGGATATTAATTTCTTTGATCCTGAACAGCTTTCATAATCTCTATTATGCAAAAAATATCTGTCCTTCACAAAAGAGCTGCGGTAAATCCGCAGCTCTTCGTTCTCTTGTATGAAAAAACATCTATTTTTCCTATTGTTTTTCTGCTCATTCACTTCTGTTCATCAGCTTACTGTTTGTCATCACTCAACAGTCACCTTTACTTTTCTGGCAAATCCGTTTCGTGCGTATACGTAGATGACGCAGGTACCTGAGCCTTTGGCTGTGATGTTGCCCTTTTTGTCTACCTTTGCTACGGACTTGTCTGAGCTTGCATAGCGGAAGGTTGGTGCATGCTTGTCTGTCAGGCTCTTTTTGGTCGGGTCGCATAACTTAACCTTTGCCTTAACCTTTGCGGTCTCGCCTGCTGACAGAGTAAGCTTCTTTGTGTTTACCGTGAGCTTCTTCGGGTTGGAGAATTTTTTGTTGTTCCTGCCCACTATATGCGCTACCACGGTCTTGCACAGAACCTTCTTTTTGCCGTCGGTGAGCTTGTATGCCACTACCTTGACCTTAAAGTTTTTAGTCAGCCTAAGCTTTTCTCCGTTTACTTTTTTGATCACGGCAGATGCTTTTCCCTCTACCGTTGCAACGGGATCACCAAACTTATTGCCACAGTACTGGACATAAATATCATAGCCGTCTGCGTCTTTGACCTTACCCCAGTTAATGTTTATGCGGGATTTTGTCTGGCTGACCTTAAGCTTCGCATTTATGGTCAGGGTATTCCTGTATCTGAGCGCTTTTCCGGTCAAGCCTGAACCGTCGGTACTACCTGTGTTCGTATCCGCATCGGTGGCATTCTCATCATATACTATTGCATACTCGGAAAAATGGCTTGTCACAAAGCTGAAATATCCGTTCTTGTAGCTCGTGCTGAATTTCTCCAGCTTTCCGTCCTCTGAAATGTAATAAACGGAATATTTTTTAATATCTCTTCCGGCATCCGGCGTGTATCTTATAGATACGCTTGCCTTACCGCCCTTGAAATCATGTATTTCTTTGCCGTCACTCTCAAAAAATATCTTAACAGGCTGTACTGATGTAAAGTTCTTTACTGCCTCTTTTTGTGCAGCATTAAATGATGTCTGCGCCGTCTTCATGACCACAAGCTTTATATCCTTGCCGCCTGCCTGGTCGTTCAAGGCTGTCAGAGCATCCTTGTCAAATGATACTGTCGCACCGGAAAGCTTGATATCCAGAGTGTTTATACCATTGTCATCCTTCAACGCCTGCGCTATCTTTTCCAGAGAGCTCTTTGTAAGCTGTAATGCTGTTACATCTGACTTTGCTCCGGACACATCAATGACGATCGCAGTATTTTTGCCGGATGCGTCATTACCCGATACCGCATTGTCTGATACTGCATTGCCTGATACTGCATTTCCGGATACGGTGCTGTTTCCCGTAACCTTATCTATATCAGCCTGTGTGATCTCATTTACTACTGCGGTGCCGTTGGATATTTTCGTTGAAACATTCACAGTACTCTCATTTGAAACCGGCACCGTGTAATTCTCCACTGTCGAAGTCTGTGAAGAGCCCGAGCCGCTTGTAGAGCCACCTGATGAACCGCCTGATGATTTTTTCTTCTGAACAGGTCCCCAGAATCCGTCCGTAATCTCAAACCCGTTCTTGCTGACGACCACTCCTATATATTTGCCTGCATCACCTGATGTCAGGGTGTAAGACTGCGTATTAGCACCCTCTATAGCAGCACCACGGACTTCTTTCTGTCCGTCATCTGTCTTCTCGACATCCCAGTAATACCACTGATAGCCCAGCTCCCGTGCATCCTCCGGGTCGGGAGTCACGGTCAGAGTCTCACCAACATATATATATCCACTCATGGACAATCCGTTCAGATCGGTAACAAAGGGCTTTATTATGGGTTCACCCGCCTCGCTGTTAACTGTCTCTTTCACACGGGTATAAATATCATACTCTGTAGCAGGGGTAAGATTTTCGAAGCATACCGGCTCGTTCTCTTTTCCTGCTACTGCCTTAGTCCAATCAGGTGTTCCGCCCTTTTCCGTAATGACATATTCCTGCCCGTCAACTGCATTCACCTGAATACTGGTTGATGACCAGCCGCTGATCTCAATATTCTTTGCTGTGTCCCCGAATGCCTTTTTGATAGTGACAGGCACACAAACCGGAACACTATCATTGTGGTTGTCATCACCTACG
>JAFYAD010000152.1 GCA_017540915.1 Lachnospiraceae bacterium | reverse complement strand
GACGGCGTACACCTGCTTCGGTATCGAACCGGAGTTTGTGATCAAAGAAGGGTTTTATTAAAGATATGGAGGAAAATATGGAGAAGGGTATCACTGTAGCAAAACTTGCGGAGATGATGGAGCTGAGAAATTATACGGAGCAGGTCAGCCTTGAG
This sequence comes from Lachnospiraceae bacterium, assembly GCA_017540915.1. The sequence goes on along the minus strand of JAFYAD010000152.1, from coordinate 3,868 downwards.
GAAAAATTCATCAATATCTCCGAGATCAACAGACCGGCGCTACAGCTCAGCGGATATTTTGAGCACTTCGCACAGGGCCGTGTTCAGATCATAGGTATGGTGGAGTTCGCATTCCTGCAGCAGATGGAAAAGACCAAGAGGCGCAAAGCCTACGACAGGTTCTTTGAGTTTGACAGCCCGTGCGTAATATTCTGCAGGGGTTTTTTGCCGGACGACGATTTTATGGATTCGGCGGTGAGACACAATATACCCATACTGGGCACTGAGGATGCCACCAGTGTATTTACGGCGGAGGTTATCAGCAAGCTGAGTGAGCTTTTGGCGCCGATGTTAACGGTTCACGGCGTTCTGGTGGATGTCTACGGTGAGGGTGTCCTCATCATGGGCGAGAGCGGCATTGGTAAGAGCGAGGCGGCGCTTGAGCTCATCAGGAGAGGTCACAGACTTGTGAGCGACGATGCGGTTGTGATCCACCGTATAAACGATCACACGCTGGTGGGTACTGCGCCGGAGATCACCAGACATTTCATAGAGGTGCGCGGCATAGGTATCATAGATGTCAAGAGTCTTTACGGAGTTGAGTGCGTAAAGGAGAGCCAGAACATCGATCTTGTCATAGAGCTTGAAGACTGGAAAAAAGAGGCTCAATACGACAGGCTCGGCGTGCAGGAGGAATACACTGAATTCTTGGGCAATAAGGTGGTTTGTCACCATCTGCCCATCAGACCGGGACGAAACCTCGCGGTTATCTGCGAGACAGCCGCAGCAAACCACAGACAGAAAAAAATGGGTTACAATGCAGCTCAGGAGCTTTACCGCAGAGTGCAGGAAAGCTACGGCGTAGGAAAGTAAGGCATGAAAAACACGGTATTTTACCGGAAAGCATAAATATTTTACACGGAGGAAAAGAATACAATGGAGAGAAAAAACGCTTGGGAAGCCTATCCCGGAAAAAAGAGCAAGGTTGTAATGGATTTTGCCGAGGACTACAGAAAGTTCATTTCGGAGAATAAGACTGAGAGGGAGTGCGCCGCATCCTTTATCGAAAGAGCTGAGGCGGCAGGTTTTACGGATATAACGGCTGCCATCAAAAAGGGTAAGAAGCTTAAAGCGGGAGACAGGGTATACTGGAATCAGATGGACAAATCCCTGGCGCTGTTCGTCATTGGAAAAGAGTCTGTTGAGGAAGGCATGAACATTCTGGGAGCGCACATCGATTCACCCCGCCTCGACCTGAAACAGAATCCGCTCTATGAAGATACGGATATGGCTCTTTTGGATACCCATTATTACGGCGGTGTCAAAAAATATCAGTGGGTGACCTTGCCCATGGCACTCCACGGTGTTGTAGCTAAAAAGGACGGCACTGTAGTAAAGATAAACATAGGTGATAAACCGGGGGATCCCGTAGTGGGTATCAGTGATCTGCTGATCCATCTGGCAGGTGACCAGATGGAAAAGAAGGCATCAAAGGTTGTAGAGGGCGAGCAGCTGGATGTGCTGGTAGGGAGCATCCCGGTGGAGGAGCTCAAGGACGAAAAGGGTGAGAAGATATCTGACAGGGTTAAGACCAATATCCTGAACATCCTCAAAAAGACTTATAAGATCGAGGAAGAGGATTTCCTGTCTGCTGAGATCGAGGTTGTGCCTGCGGGCGAGGCCAGAGATTTCGGAATAGACAGATCCATGATAATGGGATACGGTCATGACGACAGGGTGTGCGCTTACCCGTCCTTTGAGGCTGTACTGCAGATTAAGAAGCCACAGAGAACCTCGGTTTGTCTTCTTGTTGATAAGGAGGAGATCGGTTCCGTCGGAGCTACGGGAATGCATTCAAAGTTCTTTGAGAATGCGGTTGCGGAGATCCTGGCTTTGGAGGGTAAGACGGGAGATGTTTCCGTAAGACGCGCAATGTCCCGCTCATTTATGCTGTCCAGCGATGTTTCGGCAGCATACGATCCCAATTATGCGTCAGTATTCGAGAAAAAGAATGCGGCATATTTCGGCAGGGGAGTAGTGTTCAACAAATATACGGGAAGCCGCGGAAAGAGCGGTTCCAATGACGCAAATGCAGAGTACATAGCCAAGCTTCGAAAGATATTCGACGACGCGGGCGTATATTTCCAGACTGCTGAGCTGGGCAAGGTCGACATCGGCGGCGGTGGTACCATTGCTTATATTTTGGCAAATGCAGGTATGAACGTTATAGATTCGGGAGTTGCTGTGCTGAACATGCACGCACCCTGGGAGATCATATCGAAAGTCGATCTTTACGAGGCATTCAAGAGTTATGTTGCCTTCCTGGAAAATGCATAAGTGATAGATACAAGGATCTGAGGCGGTAACGGGACAGTGGGATCGGAAAAGACCGATGTACAATATCAGGGAGTTTATCATGGAATTTATCATTGTGACCGGCATGAGCGGCGCCGGAAAGACTACAACATTTAAGTGCCTTGAGGATATGGGGTTTTACTGCGTGGACAATCTTCCGGTGTCCCTGCTTTCGAATTTTGTGGATCTTTGTAAACTCAACAGTGATGAGATGAAGAAGGTGGCTCTCGGAGTTGATACACGGACCAAAAAAACCATTAAAGCGCTGACCGAAATATTGGACACCACCGATGAACTGGATGTCCTGTTTTTGGATGCCAATGATAAGACGCTGATAAAGCGTTACAAGGAGACCAGACGAAGCCATCCTCTGGCCAAGGACAACCGCATTGAAAACGGGATAGCAGCCGAGAGGGACAACCTGGCGCCGCTAAAGAGGAGAGCCAGACACATCATCGATACTTCGGGGCTATTGACGAGGGAATTTCAGGAGGAACTGAAAAATATCTTTGTTTTAAATAAGTCCTATAAAAATCTCTATATCCAGGTGCTTTCCTTCGGATTTAAGTATGGCATTCCGGCGGATTGCGATATGGTGCTGGATGTGCGTTTCCTGCCAAATCCATTCTATGTGGATGAGTTAAAGCAGAAGACGGGACTGGATCAGGAGGTCTATGATTTTGTATTCAGGTCACATGAGGCGGTCGAGTTTCTGGACAAGCTTGAGGATATGGTGAGATTCCTGCTGCCGCAGTACATAAGGGAAGGTAAAAACCAGCTTGTCATAGGCATTGGATGCACCGGCGGCAAACACAGATCCGTTTCCATAGCAAGAGCTTTATCCGAGAGACTTAAGGGAGATGAGGAGTACGGCCTTAAGACAGAGCACAGAGACATAAAGAGATAATAAAAATGTCATTTTCATCCGATACGAAAAAAGAATTATATGAGAAGATCCCGTCGGGACGTCACTGCAGGATCGCTGAACTCTTGGCGGTCTACAGATATGAGGCCGGAAGAGGAAGATACATCGCGGGAGCAGACGAGAACGTTGCTGACCCCGGCGAAAATCGTAAGCTGTCCTACATAGAGGAACGTCACATGGAACACATCCGTGTGTTGACGGAGAAGCTGGAAAAGAAGCTTGAGGGGGCGATACCGGAGTTTGACAGGACAGTGATATACAAGGATTGCTGCAAGAGGTCATTTCTAAGAGGTGCATTTCTGGCGGCAGGGTCCGTCACGGATCCTTCAAAATCATATCATCTGGAGATCGTGTGCGGGGTTGAGGCCGATGCAGATCTTGTGGTTGAGCTCATGAGCTTTTACGGCTTAAAATCCGGTATAACCATAAGGAATGGCAGCTTTGTGGTGTACATCAAGGAGGGGGATGCGATCTCGGACCTCCTGGGGCTTCTGGACGCGCCGAAAGCCATGATGACAATGGAAAACGCCCGCATCATCAAAGAGATGCGCAATAATATCAACCGTCAGGTAAACTGCGAGACTGCAAACCTCACAAAAGTAGTAAACG
>JAFYAD010000151.1 GCA_017540915.1 Lachnospiraceae bacterium | reverse complement strand
GGGGAGACAATTACGCGGCAGCAAAGCTTCCTACATATACTGTAGCAGGCTCACAGGTTCAGATGAGCTCATTCTCGGGCTACAAGCTGATAGGTGTTAATCCTCATTCACAGTATGTAGGATGGTCAATGCTCCTGGCAGAATATCTCACCAATGAGGCATCTCAGGTGGCAAGATTTGAAGCCACAAGCGAAGGTCCTGCAAATAAGGCTGCAGCTTCCACAGAGGAGGTTAAAGCAAATCCCGCTATCTCGGCACTTGCAGCACAGGCTGAATTCGCAACACCGCAGCGTGTAGGCGGCAATTACTGGTCTCCTTCAGAGACTCTGGGAACCATTCTGGCAGGCGGAAACGCTGACGGTACGGATCTCCAGACACTTTTGGACAATGCAGTTGAGGGTATTACAGCTCCTTTAGAGTAATACAGGATGTGAGATAAGCGTTTTCGACATATGAATCCTGATGCCTCATATGTCCGAACAGGGCATATGGGGCATTTTGTTATGAAGGGGGGAAGAACATATGAGTAATGAAAAGAAGAAGGGATCTGCCATAGGCAGGTACTTTTCGGAACTGGGGGAAGCATTTACAAAAGGTGATACTGCGGTGAAGCTTTCCGCCGTATTTATGGGTGTCGGATATTTTGCCAGAAAACAGATCATGAACGGAATACTGATGTTTTTGGTGGAAGGCGGATTCATAGCGATGTGCATTCTCTATGCTGCGCCTTTTCTGGCAAAATTTTCAACATTGGGTACTGTAAAGTTCGAGACGGTATTCGATCCCCTCACCATGACTCAGACAGTCAATGATTATGACAATTCTTTCCTGATCCTGCTGAATTCCATCATATCTATCCTGATGATCGTCACATTCATCTTCATCTGGATCACCAACATGAAGACGGTCTACCGGCTGCAGCTGAAAAAACAAAAGGGCGAGACGATCCCTACCTTTTTGGAGGATCTTATCTCCCTCGGCAACAAAAGGTTCCATATTACCTTGCTGGCGCTGCCCATCGTAGGCGTGGTGCTCATGAACATAATACCCATCTTCGTGTTGATCGCCATCGCGTTTACCAACTACGATCAGCAGCATATGCCGCCAAATGATCTTTTCACCTGGGTTGGTTTCTCCAATTTCGCAAATCTTTTCAAGAATACAGTGACGGTGAGTTTCGGTTACGCCTTCGGAAAGGTGCTGGCATGGACTCTCGTATGGGCTTTTTTTGCAACATTCACCAACTTCATCGGCGGAATCCTGCTGGCAAAGCTGGTCAATGCCAAACATACCAAATGGAAAAAGGGGTGGAGAACACTCTTCATCATAGCCATTGCGGTCCCTCAGTTCGTGACATTGCTTTTGGTGAGAAACTTCTTTGCCGATTCCGGTATAGTGAACACTATATGTTCAAAGATCGGATTCACCGGATTCCTGCAGAGCGTGGGACTGGTATCTGAGAGCATAGACTATATTCCGTTTCTCACGAGTCCCGGATGGGCAAAGGTTATGATAATCCTCATAAATATCTGGGTTGGCGTGCCATATCAGATGCTCATCTCTACGGGTGTTCTCATGAACATCCCGGAGGATCAGCTGGAGAGTGCCAGGATAGACGGGGCGTCCGGTTTTCAGATCTTCTGGCGCATCACGATGCCCTATATCCTGTTTATACAGGGACCTGCCCTGATCACGGATTTTGTGCGCAATATCAATAATTTCAACGTTATCTATCTGTTGACACAGGACGTTTACAAGACGACGGATCAGATGCTGGCGAATTCCAATGCAAAGGAGATCGATCTTCTGGTGACATGGCTCTTCCGCCTGACCAATGAGTACTATAATTATAAGATGGCATCAGTCATAGGTATCATAGTATTCATTATCTGCGCTGCGTTCACGCTCATCACTTACACCAGGACTATCAGCGGAAACAGGGAGGAGGAATACAGATGACAGAGAACAGAACCAATATAAAGACAAATGTTGAAGCTTCCTCCATAGAGACAGACGAGAAACTTGCAGAGATCATAAGGCAGACCGAAGAAAAAAACCGTATCAAAATGGAGAAAAGAGCCGAGCTTGCCAGGAAATTCGCATGGTTCAGGAAGATCACCAACACCGGAATCTTCAATCATCTGGTGTTAGGGATACTGGTGGTGATATGGCTGATACCGATACTGTGGCTTTTAGTCACCAGCTTCAGTGCCAGTACCGGTATAAACATAGCGCATTTCTTTCCGCAGAAATGGTCGCTTGCCAATTACATAACGCTTTTCCTTAAGCCGGATTCGGTGTGCCAGTATGTAAAATGGTTTTCAAACACTTTGGTCATAGCGATATTCACATGCATCATATCATCGGCTTTTGTGCTGATGGTAAGCTATGCCATGAGCTGCATGAGGTTTAAGGGCAGAAAGTTTCTGATGAGCTTTTCCTTGATCCTGTCCATGTTTCCGGGTGTGCTGTCCATGATAGCGGTATATTTTGTCATGAAGTCCATCGGACTCACCAACAGTCATGTGGGTATGATAATAGTGTACTCCGCAGGATCCGGACTGGGCTTTCTGATAGCCAAAGGATTTATGGATACGATACCCGGATCCCTGAGGGAGGCAGCAAGACTGGAGGGTGCATCGGAGGCCGTTATATTTTTCCGTGTTGTGATGCCGCTGTCCAAACCCATCATAGTGTATCAGATAATATGCTCTTTCCTGGTGCCCTGGGGAGATTTTGTGCTGGCAAAGCTGATGCTGAACTCGGGAAAGGCTTCCGACTGGACTATTGCCATAGGTCTTTACAACATGCTCCAGAAGTCGCTGGTAAACAGTTATTTCTCAATCTTCTGTGCCGGCGGCGTGCTGGTATCCATCCCTATATCAATACTCTTTGTCATCATGCAGAAGTTCTACGTTGAAGGCATTACGGGAGGCGCCGTGAAGTCATAAAACCCGGAGAGGGATCTCGAAGCGACAGATGATTCGGTTACGAATTGTGCCATTACATATTACACGAAAAGCAGTGCACATGAATGTGGTCGTGCCCGACTACATCATAAACAGGCTGTGAATAGTAACGATTGTGAGGAGAAAAATGAAGGACAAGTTTATAGTAAACATAATACATCGTCCGGAGATGGTTCCGGAGTATGCGGAAAAGGTTACGGGACAGGGGAAACGTGAGGACATAGGCAGAAAGTCTCTTTTGACCGAATCGCTGGATATATTTAAGTTCCAGCAGGAAACTGCACATAAGAACGGGCTGAAGACCACCATCCAGATGACATATGCCTCTCTTTTCAATGATGAGGCTGTGGAGATCGCAAAACACGATCATGAAGCTTACGGAGATGAGATCGCGCTGTCACTGCTGGGGCTTCCCTGCAAGGAGTTCAGGGAAAAGTATAAGACAAAGGATTTCTGTATCTGGATGTTTTCCATGGAGGATAAAAAACGTATCGTAAATGACGTTTTTGAAAAGTTCAGGGAACGATTCGGTTTTTATCCGGAGTCTACCGGCTCCTATTATATGGATGCAGAGCTGACCAATTACATAAAGGAGAAGTATCCCACGGTAAAGGCTGCGGTGGCAACCTGCTGGGAGGAGGGACCGAAAGCGTATCATACCTGTAACAACTCGTGGTATACATTGTTTGACGGCGGTCCGTGGAATCCCTGGATCCCGTCAAAGCAGAACACCCATGCGCCTGCGGCGGATGAGAGCGAGGATTCGGGTATTGTGGCGATCCCACATCTTTCCAGGGATCTTCTGGCATGTTATGACGGGAACGGTTCCAATTTCGGAACGCACCCGCAGAATGTGCTGAGGGGCATGATATATGACTCGAAGACCTGGGAATACCCGTATCTGTATAATCTCATAGATCAGTACAGACATCTGGAAAAATATAATAACGGCTATGCCTACAATATGATGTTCGTGGGACCCGGATGGCTCAACAAGATGGGAAGATGGGAAGCTCCCTATGAGCTTTTGGCCAAGTCCTATGAGGATGGCATGGCATATTACGGAAAGCTGAAAAAAGAAGGCGAACTCGTGGATATGACAATGGCGGAGTTCGCGGATCATTTCAGGAAAAAGAAGACCTATAAAGAACCGGAGTGCGCACTGTGGAGGGATATCCTGTACGGCTCGGACAAGCAGCTTTTCTGGTATTGCGATCCGTACATGAGAGCCTGTGTCAACATGGACCAGGGCGGTGCCATCGTGGACTTAAGACCGTACGCCGCAAAACTCAAATGGGAGGTGGGCATAGGCACAAAACATGTGCAGGATGCTTCTTATCCTTTCCTTATCCAGGAAAAATACAGGGCAGGATACTTTACGCACTATGCGGGAGAAGGCACTGTCAGAAGTGCGAAGATCTGCTACAAAGGTGAGGAGGTTGATCTCTGTCTCTGCCGTACCCACGCGAAGTTTTCACAGGAGGGCAAGCAGAGGATACTGACACTGGATCCTGTGGATATAGAGTTCGAGGATCTGACCGTGAAGCTTCAGACAAGGCTGTATTTTGAGGAGGGTTCTTCCGACATCAGGATCGAGCGCAGCATTTTGGAAATGAGCGATCCTGACGCTACGGTCACCATAGATGAATACATGGTGGCATGCTACGGCACAACGGAGTATCCGGAGGATATGACGGGTATAATACTGACCACAGGAAAAGACGGTGACATAAGGAGCATTGATTACGGGTATAAATGCAGGGAAGAGCTGGTGGATGGCGGAAATGCCAGCACAGCGGTGATACCTGCTATTGATACAAGGGTTTCCATGACCACGGACGTTTCCGATGCCGCAAGCTATATTCGTGAAGGATATGCTTTCTCGCCGATGTTTACACTGGGCATGAAGAAAACAGTAAAAGATAAGGAGGTGTTCTCAACATGGCTCAAGCTGGAAAAGGCAGATTAAATTACAGATGCCCGGCATGTTTTATGAGGGATCTGGATATCGATATGTTTTACGATAAGGATAAAAAAGAGTACTATTGTATACGATGTCAGTTTACGGGCTCGGAGGAAGACGTGCTGAGAAAAAACGAGCAGATCCGTGAGAAATACGG
>JAFYAD010000150.1 GCA_017540915.1 Lachnospiraceae bacterium | reverse complement strand
GGGAGTGCCTTGTGGACGAGCGTACCATCAGAGCCGTGGAGGCTTTGAAAAACTCGGATATAGAGACCTTCGGAAAGCTGATGAACGAATCTCATAAGTCACTGTCCGAAGATTATGAGGTCACGGGAATAGAACTGGACACCATGGTAGAGTCCGCATGGCGTCAGCGGGGCGTTATCGGTGCCCGTATGACAGGAGCCGGCTTCGGAGGCTGCACAGTCAGCATTGTAAAGGATGATGCTGTGGACGATTTCATCAAAAATGTCGGAGCCGATTACGAGAAGGCGATCGGATATGCGGCTGATTTCTATGTAGTGGATATCGGGGACGGCCCGAGGAGAATGTAAGCGGCCCTCCGGGGAGGCAGAAATCCAATATAAGGCAACAAAGAGAAAGGAGAACAAAAATGAAAATTCTGGTAAGCGGCGGAACCGGCTTCATCGGTTCACACACCTGCGTAGAGCTTTTGAATAAAGGTCACGAGGTTGTCATATTCGATAATCTTTATAACTCACAGGAAGAGGTGGTGGATAAGATAAAGACCATCACCGGTAAGGATGTAACCTTTTATAAGGCTGACATGCTGAAACCCGAGGAGTTGCGTCCCATATTCGAGGCTCATAAATTTGACGCGGTGATCCATTTCGCCGGACTGAAGGCGGTGGGCGAGTCAGTTCAGAAACCTTTGATGTATTATCACAACAACCTGACAGGCACCATAAACCTCTGCCAGCTGATGGCAGAATACGGATGCAAGAGGATGATCTTTTCTTCTTCGGCCACGGTTTACGGCAATCCGGCGTTTGTACCCATCACAGAGGAGTGTCCTCTCGGACAGACCACAAATCCTTATGGCGAGACAAAGGCCATGTTGGAGCGTATCCTGAGTGACCTCTGCATCCCGGATCCGGAGTGGAGCGTTGTGCTGCTGAGATATTTCAACCCCATAGGCGCACACGAGAGCGGTCTGATAGGGGAGGTACCCAACGGAATTCCCAATAACCTCATGCCATATATTACACAGGTGGCTGTAGGAAAGCTTCCGGAGCTCGGTGTTTTCGGTGACGATTACGACACGCCGGACGGAACGGGTGTGAGGGATTACATCCATGTGGTGGATCTTGCAAAAGGTCATGTTAACGCAGTTGATAAGGTCACAGGTTCAACCGGTGTGAATATTTATAACCTGGGCACCGGAAACGGCTATTCGGTGTTAGATATAGTGAAGGCCTTCGAGGCGGCAAACGGCATTAAGATTCCGTACTCCATCAAGCCCAGACGCCCCGGCGATATCGCTACCTGCTATGCGAACCCGGATAAGGCATTCAGAGAACTCGGCTGGAAAGCACAGTTTGATCTGACCCGTATGTGCAAGGATTCATGGAATTTCGCAAAGAAATATTACGATTGAAAAACATACCTGTAAACAAATCTAGTTATCAATATACCTGACTATTGAACGAAATCCGAACAATAATCCGAATATAGAAAATGGTAGTAATTTCGTTCAATAGTATAGCACGGAGAAATATGTATGAAGGATGTTCTGAAAAAAGCCCTGGCGGTAATGCTCTCGGCTGCGATGATGTTCGCGGCAGTACCGGTTTATGCGGATTCTGCGGATACAGGAGAATATGATGCCACCCGGGGCAGCTATACATCAGATACATACACGGTTACTGAGTTCTCAGAAGACGATTGCAAACCTGTGGGCGGGTTGTCTCCCATGGAGATCCGGGCCATGGAGGATGATGTTGAGATCGGCGCAGGTAACGACGGATTGGTTAAATATACCAATATCTTCAACAGTGATCCGCTTACGGCAGAGTCTGTCTTTGTGAAGGGTGTGGGAACTGCGGCATATAATGCTCTGACTCTGGATGGACAGAAAACATTTTATGGCAGGATGAACGAAGCGGCTACGGAATTCATGCAGGCGACTGCGGATCTTGTTGCAACTTCTATGGGAGAGCAGAACGGAGATGCATACGTTGTCGCCAAGATAAATTATAAGGATCTGGGCCTGGATTTAGCCCAGGCTTGTCAGGCATTTTGTGCATATAATTATGATCATCCGGCATATTACTGGATCAGCAACAGTGTATGGAAATCAGATGAGAACCTTTATCTTTGTACCGAACCGGAATACGCGTCAGTCAGCACCAGAGCTTCGATCAATCAGATGATAGATGCCGGAGTAAAGTCCTATGCTGCTGTTGCGGTACAGGGTGAGGATACCCTGGATGAGATCGCTCTGGTTCATAATTCCATTTTGATGGATATAGATTATGCTTATTCTTCGGCCAATACCCTGCAGGTAATGCCGGAGACTGCCGTATGGGCGCACAATGTTCAGGGTGTTTTTGATCCGAATTATAAAAGAGCGGTATGTGAGGGATATGCGGATGCTTTTTCACTGATGATGAATTACCTGGGCATCCCCAATCACTACATTGTCGGAAATGCTACAAACGGCGGTGCCGGCGGTGGACATGCGTGGAACGCGGTATCCGATGACGGCGGAAAGACCTATATGTATATGGATCTCACCTGGGATGATCTGGGGGACGGCAAATACTATCACTTCTATTTCGGTATGCCGGCGTCTGATTTTGTGACAAGTCATTTTGCCTTCAGTTCGGATCAGACTCAGGATCATGCGATCGAGTGGATGTATGAGATCAGTGATACACTCAGTGACACTTTAGAGGGAACGTACTATTACCGGAGCGGTTTGTGGTGCGGAGATGGAGTGACGGATGATTCCGATATTAATCATGTCTATATGATGTATACGAAAGCGATAAGACAGAATGGTTTTTTCACCTGCCTGGCGGATCAGGTGCAGAAGATAGGTGCGGTAAAGAGCACACTTGAGAATAGTGGCAAGATGGTTTCCTACGAGCCGGTTACATACAAAGGAGAGACATACTATATCGGATTGCTCGGAGAGATTGGAACTGTTATGAATATTCCTAATTCGGAAATCATAATGGCAAAGTCATCATACGGCTATAAGGGAAAACCGGTGGAGCCAATTCCTGACAGTGTGATATTGCACGAGGTAAAGCTGCTGCGTGATGTGGACTATACCCTGTCCTACAGTAATAATGATTCAATCGGAGATAACGCTAAACTGACAGTGTCAGCTAAGGACGGAAGCCGTTTTACGGGCAGCGAATCCACGATGTTTTCCATACGTGAGGCATATAGATATACCGTGACCTTCCAAAGTGACGGTTCAGTTTATAAGACGGTGGAGGTCATGGAGGATGAGACTGTACAAAAACCTGCCGATCCTGAAAAGAGCGGATACACGCTTGATGGATGGTATAAGGAAGACACCCTGGTAAATGCATGGAACTTTACAATAGATACGGTGACTGCGAATACCATTCTTTTCGCGAAGTGGAAAGCTGTCGATACTGCGAATAACAACTCATCCGGCGGCACAGACATTTCCGAAGAATCGGGAGGTTCCGGCGGCACAGGAGGTTCGGGCGGTTCGAGCGGTACAGGCGGTTCGAGCGGCACAGGCGGTTCCGGTGGCACAGGTGGCTCCGGTGGAGGATCATCATCGGGTGGCGGTTCGACAGTGACAGTTCCGGTTGAGAAAAAAGACAGCGTCAGCACCAACACTGTGAGCACCAACACTGTGAGTACCAATACAGTCAGCGGTAATACCACAGACGGCGATACCGCAACCGTTGGGCTTGATGCGGGCAGTGATACGGCAGCAGGATCCGGAAAGATAACGGTTTCCAAAGGAAAAATTTCAATAGTCTACACTGTTAAGGGAAAGACAGTCACCCTGACAAAGGTTACAGTAAAGGGCAGTACCGTGAAAATCCCCACCACAGTAGAAGAGAACGGCAAGACCTACAAAGTCACAAAGATCGCCCCCAATGCTTTCAAGGGTAACAAAAAGATAAAAAAGATCGTGATAGGCGGTAATGTGACTCAGATCGGAAAGAAAGCTTTTGCCGGTTGCAGCGGTGTGAAGAAGGTCGTAATAGATGCCAAAAGCCTCAAAAAGGTAGGAAAAAAGGCATTCTCCGGAATATCAGAAAATGCCGTGATAAAGATCAAAGGTAATGCAAAGCAGAAGGCGAAAGCCCAAAAGCTTATCAGCCGTTCTTTTTAGCGAATCCTGCTCTTTTACGAAGAGTCGGATCCAGTATCCTCTTACGGATACGGATGGATTTGGGAGTAACCTCCAAAAGTTCATCATCCTCTATAAATTCAAGTGCCTGCTCTAATGACAGAATCTTGGGCGGTACCAGTGTGAGTGCCTCATCAGCGGAAGAAGATCTCGTGTTGGTGAGGTGCTTCTTTTTGCATACATTTAACTCGATGTCTTCGGGCTTGGCGCTCATACCTATGACCATGCCGCCGTATACCTTTTCACCGGGTCCTATAAAGAGTGTACCTCTGTCCTGTGCGGAGAAGAGACCGTAGGTCACGGATTCGCCGCTCTCGAAGGCTATGAGTGAGCCTGTCTTTCTAAAGGTGATATCGCCTTTGTACAGATCATATCCGTCAAATATGGTGTTGAGGATACCGTTGCCCTTGGTGTCGGTCATGAACTCGTTGCGGTAGCCTATAAGACCGCGTGAGGGGATCCTGAAGGTGAGCCTTGTGTATCCGCCTGAGATGGAGCCCATGTTCTGAAGGTCGCCCTTTCTGGAAGAGAGCTTCTCGATGACGGCGCCGGAGAACTCATCCGGGACGTCCACATATGCGATCTCCATAGGCTCTGTCTTTTTACCGTTCTCGTCTGTCTTAAACAAAACCTCGGCTTTTGATACCGCAAATTCAAATCCCTCGCGGCGCATGTTCTCTATGAGTACTGAGAGATGAAGCTCGCCACGGCCGGAAACCTTGAATGTATCTGTATCCTCTGTCTCCTCAACCCTGAGGGAAACATCGGTGTTGAGCTCCTTGAACAGCCTGTCGCGAAGATGCCGGCTGGTGACGAATTTACCTTCGATACCTGCAAGGGGAGAGTCGTTTACTATGAAGTTCATAGCCAGCGTAGGCTCTGATATTTTCTGGAATGGTATTGCCACCGGATCGTTGACTCCGCAGATGGTGTCACCGATCTTAAGGTCTGCGATACCTGAGATAGCCACGATGGAACCGATCTCAGCCTCGGCTATGGCTGCTTTTTCAAGACCGTAGAACTCGTAAAGTTTTGAGATGCGCACCTTTTCGCGTCTGTCCGGATCGTGGTGATTGACCACGACGGCCTCCTGATTGATGCGGATGCTGCCATTGTCCACCTTGCCGATGCCGATACGGCCCACATATTCATTGTAATCGATGGTGGATATGAGGATCTGAGTCTCTGCATCCGGGTCGCCTTCCGGTGCGGGGATGTAGTCCACTATGGTATCAAAGAGAGGAGTCATGTCTTTGATCTCGTCATTGAGGTTTTTGATGGCATATCCGTCTCTGGCTGATGCGTATATGAATGGGCACTCCAGCTGTTCGTCAGAAGCGTCAAGGTCCATCAAAAGCTCCAAAACCTCGTCCACAACCTCCTCGGGTCTTGCCTCCGGTCTGTCTATCTTATTGATGCAGCAGATCACGGGAAGATCCAGCTCCAACGCCTTCATCAGCACAAACTTAGTCTGTGGCATTGCGCCCTCAAAGGCATCTACCACCAGGATAACACCGTTCACCATCTTGAGCACACGCTCCACCTCACCGCCGAAATCCGCATGTCCGGGGGTGTCG
>JAFYAD010000149.1 GCA_017540915.1 Lachnospiraceae bacterium | reverse complement strand
TCCAGGGCGGACTGACCTGGCCCCATGGAAAACTGGGGATTTTGATGGCCCTTTAGGATATGAAACGTACACTTGTTTCATGACAGACTTTGTGATATTCTAAAAAACGGCTTTTTTTGTACTAATTATTTTCCACCAGGAGGTAAACTAAATGAATTATGTAGTACTGGTATGCGTAGTGTATATCGCAGTGTTTCTGGCAGCGATCTTCATTTATGCCAATTATGCCGCCCTTCAGAAGCTGAAGGACGGAACCGACAGGATGAAGGAACTGGCAGGCATCATCAGCAGCGGCGCCGAGACCTTTATGAAGAGAGAGTATAAGGTGATCGTGCCGGTTGCCGTTGCGATAGCAGTGATCTTTTCGCTCTTTATAGAGGTGAGTTCAGGTATCACTTTCCTGCTGGGAGCACTGATGAGCTCCATCGGCTGTGTGCTGGGTATGATCGGTGCCGTTAAGGCAAATGTAAAGACCGCCAATACTGCCCGTGAGACTCTTTCCATAGGCTCCACAGTACAGACGGCTCTTTCAGGCGGTATCATTTCAGGTATTACCATTCATGCGGCAGGTCTTCTGGGTCTGGCTACCCTGATCATCATATCCGGTGGTTTCGACCTGACCAGGACGGGACACGGACTTCTCACAAACGTGCCCCAGATATTGATCGTGACCAGAGTGTCCACCTATTCACTGGGCTGCTCCGTAGTGGCCATGTTCAACCGTATCGCCGGCGGTAACTATACCAAGGCAGCCGATATCTCCGCAGATATCGTAGGTAAGACAAAGTTCGGTCTGGATGAGGATGATTCCAAGAACCCCAATACCATCGCAGACTTCATCGGAGATAATGTAAACGATATCGCAGGTAACTGCTCAGACCTTTTGGAATCCTTTGTGGCTACGCTTTCCGCAAGCATCCTGATCGTCAGCAGAATGTTCACTGCAGAGGATGTAGCTTTCCAGCAGAACGCATATTTTTATCCCGTACTCCTGGCTACCATGGGACTGGTGGGCTGTCTTATCGGTCTTCTTTATGCCATCAAGCATAAGGCAGGAGATGACCCCGCAAAGGAACTTAATATCGCAACCTATCTTTCCGCAGGTCTCACCATGATCTTCGGACTGGCTCTTTCATATTATTTCTTCAACAGCGTGGCTATCCCCGTATCCTTTAAGGTGGGCTGGGTTTCACCTTTCATCGCCGCTACCTGTGGTATCATCTCAGGCGTGGGCGTGGGAAGGATCACCGAGATCTATACCAGCACCGAGTACAGATATGTAAAGGGTATCGCCCAGATGTCAACGGAAGGTCCTGCCTTTGTCGTGACCAAGGGTGACGAAGTGGGCTCCAGATCATGTCTGGCACCCGTGGCCCTCATCGGCGTGGCAGTGCTCATATCTTATCTGACCTGTGGTTTCTACGGCCTGGCCATATCATCCGTCGGAATGCTGGCCTTTGTAGGTGCCATCGTATCCCAGGATGCCTTCGGCCCCATCGCCGACAATGCCGGCGGTATCGCAGAGTCCTGCGAACTGGATCCCCATGTAAGAGAGATCACCGATAACCTTGACGCAGTTGGAAATACCACCGCAGCTATAGGTAAGGGACTGGCTATAGGTTCCGCAGCCATGGCTACCGTGGCTCTGAGCTTTGCATATGTCAGCAGTTATATGACCGGCGACATACCCGATCTTAACTTTGCATCACCCCTGGTGGTAGTGGGCGGACTCATTGGCGGCGCGCTGGTAGAGTTTTTCTCCGCACTGCTTACCGGTAACACTATCGATTCCGCATATCTCATGGCTGAGGAAGGCGTGAGACAGCTCTCCAAGCCCGGCGTCATCGAAGGCAAGGTAAAACCCGATTACAACCATGTCATTGATATGGCAGCTAATGAGGCTCTGCGTAAGATGCTGACTCCTTCGCTGATCGCCATGATTGTGCCCGTGGTTTCAGGCTTTTTGTTCGGACCTGAGTTTGTGGGCGGCCTGCTGGTAGGTATGACCATTGTGGCAGTGCCCCGCGCTATCTTTATGGGTAACTCCGGCGGCGCTTATGATAATGCCAAGAAGTATGTGGAAAGCGGCAGGCTTGAGTACAAGGCTGTTGAGTATGATGAGAACGGTAATGAAAAGGAAGTCTCCAAGATCGCCCAGAAGGGTTCTGAGGAGCACAAGGCAACCGTGGTCGGCGATACCGTCGGCGACACCCGTAAGGATGTGGTGGGCGTAGCTCTTGACATCTTCATCAAAACCTCATCCACCGTTGCCAATACCATGGCACCTATGTTCGCTCATTTCCATATTTTCTGATCCGTAAATATTATGTTCGGCAGAAATAAATAATTTGTTTCTTCACAGGGGCTTGCAATAAGCCCCTGTTTGATTTATAATCCAAACATCATTTCTAAGAAAAGTGACAGCATTCCGACTGTTACCATTTCCATGAAATAATTGAATATGTGTGTGACTCGTACAGTATTGTTTTTTCAATAAATATCTTTATCATTGGCATTTGCATGGATTGTTATGCAAGGCGGTGAACTATGGACATTTATATTTGGTATGAGAAGGTTCTGAAAGAGACGAATCTGTTAGAAATGAATCTGTAAGAAAGAATCTGAGAGAAAAGGATCTGCGAGAGAAGGATCTGCGAGAGAAGAAACTGTGATCAAGAAATCTGCTTTATTTGTTTGTGAGTATTTGGAGGAAGCATTTGGAGGATGCATTTGGAGGAAGCACTTGGAGGAGGCACTTGGAGGATGCAGAATGAAGAAAAAACAAGTAAAGAAAATGCAAACAAAAAGAAATATTTCTGCTATTGCTTATCAGAATAAAGATATTGTATCAAAAGTGATGGCGGAAGAATTTAAAGGTAAGACATTTGCAGTATATGGGATAGACGTACCGAAAGTAAAGCGGGCTGACCCTACAAATCTGCCTGTGATAGAGGCTAATGAACTCAAACTTGATAACCTGTTTGAATTAGAGGACGGATCCTATGCTATAGTGGATTATGAAAGTGAGTATTCTGAGAAGAACAAGAAGAAGTATATCGGATATATTGCCAGAATCGCCCAGAGACTTTATAATGAAAATGGATGTTTCCCGAAGTTGAAGATCATCATTATATATACTGCCGATGTTAAGCACGGAACGACTGATCCGTATCTTGATATGGATGCAGTAAAATTTAAACTGACTGAGGCATTTCTGTCAGGACTTGATTCAAAGGAAATATATGATGGTATAAAAAGTAAACTGGATTCCGGAATTTCACTTTCGGATGAAGATTTGATGAAACTTGTCATTTATCCGCTTACTTTTGAAGGCGTTGATGAAAAGAGAATTGCAATTAATGTGGCTATAGATTTCGCTAAGCGTATCACTGATGAGAAGGCTGCAGTATTTGTTTATAAGTGCTTGTTGGCCTTTACAGATAAGGTGATCGATAAGGAGACAGCAGAGAGAATAAGGAGGGAGATTGGTATGACAAAGGTAGAACAGATCATAGAGCAGGAAAAAATAGATGCGGTAAATCAGGCGGTTAAGGAGGAACGTGCCAAAGCGGATCAGAAAGTTGCACGTGCAGCAGAGCGCACAACAGAGAAGATTGCAATAAATATGTATAATGCCGGTGACAGCATTGAAAAGATAAGTGAATGCGTCGGCCTGTCGTTGACCAGACTGGAAGAGATATTTGCACCGCTTAAGGCATAGAGTAATAGTTATTGAAAATCT
>JAFYAD010000148.1 GCA_017540915.1 Lachnospiraceae bacterium | reverse complement strand
CATTAACGAAGAGAAGGGCTTTGACGCTAAGACACTTACTCAGGAAGATATTGACACCTACGGTTTGGGCGAATAATCGATATAAATAGACCGGACAGCGCAGTCAGGCTGTATATTTTACGACAGTTTGGCTGCGCTTTTTCTATGGATCAAAGCTTTTGATTAGGGAGGTATTTACATGCAGGAGGATTGCTTACTGAAGCTGACAGGTATTGAAAAGCGTTTTCCCGGAGTTCTGGCGCTTCACAATGTGGATTTCACATTGAGGAAGGGCGAGATACACGCTCTCATGGGCGAGAACGGAGCGGGAAAATCTACGCTGATAAAAATATTGACAGGCGTTTATCCTATGGATAAGGGAACCGTGACAGTGGAGGGACAGGTTGTTCACATAGGATCCCCACAGGATGCACAGAACAACGGTATCAGTACGGTTTATCAGGAGATCACCCTGTGTCCGAATCTGACTGTTGCAGAGAATATGTTTATCGGTCGTGATAACGCCGCATTTGTAAAACAAAAGGATTACGAGAAGCGCGCGGACGAAATACTGAAGAGTCTGCAGATCCCCGCAGGTGCCAAAAAACAGCTGGGAAACTGTTCTCTGGCTGTTCAGCAGATGGTGGCTATCGCCCGTGCTGTAGATATGCAGTGTAAGGTTTTGATACTGGATGAGCCTACATCTTCCCTGGATGACAAGGAAGTTAACATGCTCTTCAGCCTCATGAGGGATCTCAGGGAGAGAGGCGTAGGCATCGTGTTTGTAACTCACTTCCTGGAGCAGGTATACGAGGTCTGTGACAGGATCACTGTTTTACGAAACGGTGAGCTGGTAGGAGAGTATCTTGTGCAGGATCTGCCGCAGGTACAGCTGGTTGCCAAGATGATGGGTAAAGAGCTGGATGAGCTCAACAACCTGTCGGATACCGAGGAAAAGAATCACAAGAAGGGCGATGTGCTGTATGAAGCCGAAAATCTTTCCAGCAGTGATGCGCTTCCCTTCGATTTCTCTATCAGAAAAGGTGAGGTCAACGGCTTTACCGGACTTCTGGGATCCGGCCGAAGCGAGAGCGTGAGAGCCATATTCGGAGCCGATAAAGTT
This sequence comes from Lachnospiraceae bacterium, assembly GCA_017540915.1. The sequence continues at coordinate 19,041 of JAFYAD010000148.1, read as the reverse complement.
AATGGCGGAACGGTTAAGATAAAGGGAAAACCCGTCAAGATCACAAAGCCCATAGACGCCATGAAGAATGGTATCGGCTATCTGGCAGAGGACAGAAAACGCGATGGTATCATTGCAGACTTAAGTGTGCGTGAGAATATCATCCTGGCGCTTCAGGTTATGAACGGATTCTTCAAACCTATCAGCCGAAGTGAGTCCGAGGCCTTTGCGGATGAGTACATTAAAGCTCTCAACATTAAGACAGCCAGCCGTGAGACACCAATAGGTTCACTCAGCGGCGGAAACCAGCAGAAGGTGCTGTTAGCCAGATGGCTGCTCACCCATCCAGAGTATCTGATACTGGATGAGCCCACCCGTGGTATCGATGTAGGTACCAAGCTTGAGATACAGAAGCTGGTGCTCAAACTCGCTGAGGATGATGTGAGTGTCACATTTATATCATCCGAGGTTGAGGAGATGCTGCGTACCTGCAGCAGACTTATCGTAATGCGTGACCGTCACATTGTGGGCGAGCTCAAAGGAAGTGACTTGAATCAGGCGCAGGTTATGAAGACCATAGCGGGAGGGGAGGCAAAAAATGAAGAATAAAAAGAAATTCTTTAACGCGGACTTAAGTCAGCTGGCGATCCCTCTCATAGCGATCGCGCTGCTGTTTATCTTTAATATTTTCAGAGATATAAGCTTTTTCAGCATAGGTGTGACTACCAATAACGACGGAAATCTGGTGCTGACCGGTAACCTTATCAGTATCATAAACGGAGCCAGCGAACTTGCGGTTCTGGCCATGGGTATGACATTGGTCACAGCAGCCTGCGGAGGACAGGATATCAGCGTGGGCGCTGCCGCAGCCATTGCAGGCAGTGTGTTCGTAAAGGTTTTGAAGTCTTCTCCCTCCATCAACGGAGGCACGGTAATATTGGCATTCCTTTGTTCCTGTGTGGTTGCCATGATCTTCGGATCATTTAACGGCTCGTTGGTCGCTATATTCAAGATACAGCCCATGATAGCGACATTGATATTGTACACCTGCGGACGTTCCATCGCATACTGGATCAACGGCGGTGCAACTCCTACCGTTGAGAGCCCCATCATATCGGCATGGGGCAGCTACATACCGGGTATACCGGTACCTACGCCGGTGCTCATAGTCATCATAGTAGCGATACTGTTCAAACTGGTATTTCGTTTTACATCACTTGAACTGCTGACACAGTCGGTGGGTATCAACGGAAGTGCAGCAAGACTTAACGGTATCAACACCACGTTTATAAAGCTTTTATCTTTCATAATCTTAGGACTGTGCGTTGCGGTTGCAGGCAGCATAGGCGTAAGCCGACTCGGACTCATCAACCATGAGACACTGCTGTTGGATGTGGAGATGGATGCGATCCTGGCTGTTGCCATAGGCGGCAATAACTTAGGCGGTGGAAAGTTCAAGATCAGCGGCAGTATCATAGGAGCATACGTTATCCAGATGCTCACCATCACACTGTACGCCATGAAGGTTTCATCTACGGATGTTAAGGCCTACAAGGCCATAGTCATCATCATCCTCGTAGTGATAGGATCTCCTGTTGTGAAGAGTAAGTTTTCAAAATTTATGGGACAGATACGCAGCAAAAAGATTGAAGCATCAGAGAAAGGAGCGGCAAAGGCATGAGTGAAAAACAGAATGTTAGTCTGAACAAAAACAAAGAACCGCTTACAGATACACAGCTTCTGATGACCATCACCATCATTATCTTTTTTGTGATGTATCTTTTGGCAGTGGTGCTGCTGCAGGGCGGATTTTTACATGCGCAGCAGATCTTCGACCTTCTCAATGATAATGCCAGCCTGATCATCGTGTCCTGCGGACTGACTATAGTCATGATAGGCGGCGGTATCGATATCAGCGTAGGCGCAGTCACATCTCTGGTAGTTATGAGCTGTGTACTGTATCTCAATAACGGTGGTAATATCTTCGTATCAATATTGCTGGCTTTGGGCATTGGTCTTGCTTTCGGACTGGTGCACGGTTTCCTTATCAGTTATCTTGAGATCCAGCCCTTCATAGTGACTCTGGCAGGAATGTTCTTTGCGAGAGGTATGACGACGATCCTTTCCGTAAATCCGCAGAAGGTAGAACACGAAGGCTTTGCGGCAATGCAGAATGCCAAGATCGAGATTCCATGGCTTGGATATGTGGCCAAAAACGGTAACCTCATACCGGCGCGTATGGAGCCCGGTGTTGTGGTAGCACTGCTGTGTGTTATAGTAGTGTTCGTATTGCTGCAGTTCATGCGCCTGGGACGCTGCTTTTATGCGATGGGCGGCAATCAGCAGAGTGCTTTGATGCTGGGTATCAATGTTAAGAGGACAAGGTTCTTCAGCTATATTATAAGCGGTCTTTTGAGCGGTATCTCGGGTTATGTTTTCATGATGCATACCGGAGCCGGAAATGCTACGAATGCAGCCGGCATGGAGATGAACGCCATCGCTTCATCCATCATCGGAGGAACCCTGCTGACAGGCGGTGTGGGCAATGTGCTGGGAACATTCTTTGGCACAATGTCACTGACCACTATTAAGAAAATAGTCGTTTCCAGCGGACTTAACGATCCCTGGTGGCAGAGTATCACCACAGGCGGAATGCTGTGCTTCTTCATCATCCTGCAGAGCGTGGTATTAAAGAACAGGGAAAAGAGAAAACATGCATAGTAAAGTGATCCGGCGCTCTCATGAGGGAGTGCCGGTTTTTTTAATTTGAAAACAACCCTAGTATGGGGTATAACAGACACAAGTGTCTGTTATCATTGGCAGTCGTCAAATGCAAATAAATTTGCATTTTCCTCGTTGCTTTGTGGTATAATAATCAAAGTTCCCCTTCGGGGGGATTATGGGACAATGTTGATATTCACATCCGATATGACATTGGACCTGAGGTGTTATACATATTACATGAGTGAGGTCAGAGCATGAAAAAGAAATTAAAATTGACATTTAATGCGCCTGTGGTGCTGGGGATAGTAGGGGTAAGCCTGATCGCCACGATATTGAATTTTGTAACGGCGGGAAGATCCAATTTACTGCTGTTTTCGACATACCGGGCGTCTATGCTGTCGCCGTTTACGTGGCTCAGGGCATTTACCCATATTTTCGGTCATGCGGACATGGCACATTTTGCAGGCAATATGAGTTATCTGCTGCTGTTGGGCCCGATGCTGGAGGAAAAATACGGTTCGGGTACATTGGGGTTCGCGGTGGTCGTAACGGCCTTTGTGACCAGTCTTGTGAACTTTATATTTTTCCCGGGCATAGCACTGTGTGGCGCCAGTGGAGTTGTGTTCACATTCATAATGCTGTCATCCTTCACCAGTTTCAGGGAGGGTGAGATACCACTCACATTCATATTGGTGATGGTATTCTACATAGGGCAGCAGGTCATCGACGGTCTCACGATCCGCGACAATATTTCCAACATGGCGCACATATTGGGCGGTATCGTGGGTGGCGTTTTAGGCTACGCACTGAATGTCAGAAAAGACAGGCTGGTGGAGTGACAGGTAAAATCTGTGTTGTATTTTAAGTGCTTCGATTGTATAATGTTAATGAAAAGATTTGTTTTTTCACAGGAATAGACAGATGGAGAAGTCACCATACGAAGGGGAGGGATGCTTATGCTCGCTACACTTATTCCTTTTTTTGACAATGCGATGAATGTGCCGGCGTATACCATATTTGCGCAGCGGGAGAATCTTTTGGCGAACCCGTATTATATGGGTACGGGAAGCCTTGATATGGCGGCGAGTGTTCCGGGTTTTGAGATCATCAACAACATGGGGCTTGATTCCCTGACGGCTGATAATTGCCGGGTTTTCATAGAGGTTAACAACATCTCGATCTTTTCGGATATAGAATCGCGGTGTCATGCGGATCCGTCCAAGGTGGTGTTGTTGGCCCACAAGAGCATCAAACCAACGTCACAGTATGTCCAGAGAATGCTGGAACTTAAGGAAAAGGGATTCTCGCTTGCGATAAAGGGTATCGTATATACCCAGTTTGAGGAATATAAGCCCATCCTGGAGATCCTGGATTATGTGCTGTTAGATCACAAGCGCATGAATGTTGCGGTTGCCAAGATGTTCTTCTCGTCTAAATACCCGAACCTCAAGCTGGTAGCGGTTAATGTCAATTCCAGAGAGGATTATGAGGCGCTTACCGAAAAAGAAGGCTATGCCCTGTATGAAGGCGAGTTTTTCAGAATGCCGGTGACCAGTGGCGACAAGGAAGTGGCACCCTTAAAGGTCAATTACATAGAGCTTCTCAATGTGGTCAATGATCCGGATTTCGATATAGCCAAGGCTGCGGATGTAATATCCAGAGATACGGCGCTGGTTATCTCTCTGTTACAGATGGTCAACAGGATCACCAAGACCTCTGAGATCACTTCCGTAAGGCACGCTGCTGCAATGCTGGGACAGAAAGAGCTCAAGAAATGGATCAATACAGCTGTTGCCAGGGAGCTGTGCACCGACAGACCCAGCGAGATCACCAGAATGTCACTTTTACGCGCCAAGTTCGCAGAGAATGTTGCTCCGCTGTTCGGGAAGGCAGTGCTCTCGGGAGAACTCTTCCTCATGGGACTGTTCTCAGTGTTGGATATCATCCTCGACAAGCCCATGGATGAAGCTCTTGATATGGTCAAGGTCAGCAAAGAGATACATGATGCTCTTGTAGACCGAAAGGGAGATTTCGCAGATGTTCTGAACTTCATCACCAATTACGAGAATGCTTCTTTTACAGAGGCTTCAAGACAGATGGTGATCCATGAGATCGATGATGATAAGGCGTACGACGCATATGTTCAGGCACTTGCGTGGTACAGGGATATGTTTTTGAAGTAAAGGTAATATGAATAAAATACTGACATTTATTAAAAAGGAGCCGATGCCCGTCATATCTGTGATAGCGGCATTGGCTTCATTATTGATAACACCGCCGAATGGAGATCTTCTAAAGAGTATTGACTGGCATACGATCGGCACGCTGTTTATGATGCTGACTGTGCTGGAGGGATTCAAGCAGGAAAACCTTTTTGATCCGGTCATAAAGATCAGCTCGAGGTTTAAGAGTATGTTTACCCTGTCGCTCTTTTTGATATTCGGCGTGTTTTTTTCGTCAATGTTTGTCACCAATGATGTTTCGCTCATAATATTCGTACCCCTGACCATACTGCTGTTCAGGGGCTTGCAGAGGGAGGAGTGTATCCTGCCGGTGATCTCCATGGAGAATATCGCCGCCATAAGAGGGTCTCTTTTAATGCCCTTCGGAAGCCCGCAGAATCTTTTTCTGTATCAGCAGTCAGGGGTGGGGGCACTTCATTTCATGCTTCACATGATGCCCCTTTGTGTCGGTTCTGCCGTGTTGCTCATCATATTCGTGCTGGTGATGTACAGGCGTGAGCTGGGCAAACGGATCGAGCTTGATCCCACGAAGATCACGACAGGATGGAAGCCGGAATACAGGGTTCGCAGGGTTACATATATGGCACTCTTTGTACTGATACTGGCTACCATAGTGAGCAGGACTTCATATTGGCTCGTATCGGTGGTCATAGTCATAGCGGCAGTCCTTATTGTCAACAGAAAGCTCTTTGCTTCAGTGGATTATGTGCTGCTGGTTACGTTCCTGTGTTTTTTCGTATTCTCATCGTCCATTGCGGCAAATCCGGCTATCGGAGGATTTTTGAAAAATGCTGTGGCAGGGCACGAATACTGGTGGGTCATAGGTCTAAGCCAGATCATATCCAATGTCCCGGCATCCATTGTGCTGTATCCTTTTACGGAAAACTTTGCCGGACTGATCTACGGTGCAGACACGGCGGGGTTGTGCTCGCTCATCGGCTCCCTCGCCTCGGTGATCAATTACCGTATCTATGTGAGGGAGTACCCGGGACGCGGCGGAAGCTTTATAAAAACCTTTACACTAATCAGCTGGGCGTTTTTCATCATTGTGGTGGTGCCGGGATTTCTGCTGACGAGGTGGAGATTTTATTGATTATTATGAACGCGTTTAAGAAGTTATACCATTTAACGAAATCAACTGCCATTTTCCAAATCCGGAATACTGTTCTGATTTCGTTCAGTAGCCGGGTGTATATGTGACTAAAATCATTAACTGGTATATATTCAGAACGGCTATAATCGTACGGTTTTACCTGTTGCAGAGATAAACAGGGTCTCGTTGAATGGGGATAGACAACTGCAGGATGAAGGCCTGGATTAGAAGAGGAGAGTTATGATAGATTGGAGAGTACCGGTTCTGGAAGATGTGCGGAAGATGCGGCAGCTTTCGGAAGAGGCCGGGGTTATGGGAAGCGACGCCAACGCGGTGAATATATATCTGCTGCGTGAAAAATACAATATAAAAATAGCCTATGTGGCAGGTGCGCTGGTAAGGCTGTATACGGGCACACGACTTGAGGGAAGAGGTGGCATCACATTTCCGCTGGGTGGAGATACGGACAAGGCGCTTCAAATACTGGAAGAGGACTGCGTTGAGCGTGAAAAACCCGCAAGATTCATCTTTTTGACGGAGGAACAGCGGGATATTGTGTCAAAGCATTATCCGGATATGGTATTTGACACAGCCGAAGGCAATTCGGATTACACATACACGGCAGAGCATCTTGCGCTTTTGAAAGGCAAGGATAACGAGAAAAAACGCAACCGTGTCAGCCGTTTCATGCGGGTTTATCCTGATATGGAGATCAGATTTGCCGAAGCCGATCCGGATGCCGCGTTGCTGGAGGATATGGTATGCGTGGAGGAAAGATGGTTTGCACTGCAGTCGGAGCGTCTGGATTCGTCCTTTCTGGAGAGGATTGAGATCTACGAGGCATGTAAGCTGTGGCGAGAGCTGGGACTTTCAGGTGCGGTCATATATGTTGGCGGGGTGCCGGTGGCAATGACAATGGCATCAAAGACCTCAGAGGGAGTTTATGATATACATTTTGAGAAGTGCTACGGTGATTATGCCCAGGCAGGCGGCTTTGCGGTAATAAACAGGCTGTTTGCAGAGCATCTGCTGGAAAAACACGGAGCGCGGTGGATCAATCGCGAGGAGGATATAGGGCTTGAAGGGCTCAGACGCGCCAAGATGGCTTACCGCCCGGATCTTATGCTGGAGAAGTATCACACGAGGAAGGAACCATCATGACGAAGTCATGATTTGTAATGGTTCCGACCGATAGGGCAAGATTCGTTTACGAATCGTGCCATTACATTAATAGTAGGAAGGAAACATCATGAAAAAAGGTTTAAGAAGATTAAGTTCGCTTTTGTTGGCAGCAGTTATCACAGCAGGGGGAATACCTGCTGTAAATACGTTTGCAGCACAGACAGCAACGGGAGCCGCCACTGATTCGGAAACCTCTGATGAGCTGAGACAGAGACTCTCCGACGCGTTGGAAAAGTCAGCGTCTATGCCGATAATGGAATGTTTTGCACCCATTGGAGGTTCTCAGGACATGAGCGTCATCATATTCGAGGGTGTTTATTATGACAAGTCAGAGAATATGTACTGTGAGACCATCACTCATGTTGAGGATAGTACGGACAAGGTGTTGTACAGTGCGATAAACTATTATGATGTTGACGAGGGTATCTATTATACCGAGACTCCGGAGGGCGGATACAGGTTCTCGTTCGGTGAAATATCAGATACCATGTACGACTATCTTTCACTGGGTTTCTATCTGGAATATGTGCCGAAGGGGGAATATGCGCTGGAGGAAAAGAGGAGCATTTTATTACCGGACGGTAATACTGTTGAATGCGATGTCATCACTGTGACAAAAGAGGTTGAAGACCGGTTAACGCCTATTGACGGAACATTTGCAGGTAAACATTTGGCGCTTGGCGATGCCGGGGCTGATGACAGTACGGCGGTTGACGGTGTTTTTGGCTATGATGTCATAGGTGATACAAAGACCTTAAAAGATGAATATCTCATAGGTGAGGACGGACTTTTGTATTCTGTGGACCGCTTGTCAGCGGATTACAGTACAGAGCACAGCATGGCACACGTATTCTGCTACCCGGATGCGAAGATGACTATTCCGGATGCGATACGTGAGCATGCAGTTATAGCTGCGGATGTAACGGTGGAAGAAGGCGGTATCGTCTATGTTTCGCATTATATTGAGGACAAGCCTTCCCTCGCGGTTTGTGATTATACTAAGGCTGCACCGAGGAAGGTGACGATCCCTTCAAAGGTAAAGATTCTGGGGAAAAAATACAAGGTAGATATGGTGGGAGTTGCTGCCTTTGCCGAGATGAACAGACTAAAAAGCATAACGCTTCCCAAGTCAGTGGATTACATAGGTAAGATGGCATTTATAGATTGTAATTCCCTTAAAAAGGTGGTTATCAAAAACAAAAAGCTGAAAAACAAGCTCCTGAAAAAGGAGGCATACAGAGACAGGGTATGTATTGATACTGATATGATCGACAGGTGATGCGGATCGGGCCCAGAATCCCGAGGCTGCTCTGACATGGTCGTTAAAGCAGGCCGCTCACAGCTTTATGAAAGAGGAAAATATGTTAAGTAAGGTTTTATCAAAGGAAGCCTGTGCAGGCTGCAGGTTCTGCTGTTCATTCAGAAGGCAGAGTCTGTGGGAGCTGCCAAGGCTTTCAGTGGAGTTTACAGAGAAATATAAGACTGATACATATGGTAATCCGATAAAGTACAGGATCAGCGAAGACAGAGGCGAGAGGTTTGCGGTCACCGATCTTACGGGTGACTACAGAACCGATGACCCCGAGGAAGAGGTAAAGTGCCCGTTCTTGGACGAAAACACAGGATGTATCCTGCCCGGTGAGGACAAGCCCTTTGATTGCAGTATCTGGCCCTTGAGATATATGGAGAAGCCGGATGGCAAAAGATGTGTCGCCCTGACCCCGACCTGCCCTGAGATAAATAAGGTTCCGTTGGAGAGGCTGAAGGAACTGGTGGAGGGAGGTCTGGGCGAAAGAATAGCAGAATATGCCGATACTCATCCATACATGATCAAGGAATACAGGGATGGATTTGAGATCCTGTGGAGTAACGAATGAAATAACAAAACAAGAAATATGGCAAATCTAAAGTCAGACTTTAGATTTGCCATATTTTAATTGAATCATATATTGATATAAATGTATTCACCCGCGACAGAGATGCGTAAGGGCGCCTTTACCAGTGTCCCGACCGGGGTCGCGCCGGACAGATAGTAGTATAACTCTTCTTTATCCATTTTGATGATCTTTTCGTATTCGTTCTGTTCTGTTGCGCTCAGTTTTCCGCTTTCCTTTGCTGCCTCAAGCTGTGCCATAAACACCTGATAGAATGAGTCATAATCCTCGGAATCCTTATAGGCTGCTATGCGGTCGGTAAACACGATCTCCTGTTTTCCGGCTTTGAGATCCAGAGCCGTATCTTCAAACTGTGTTTCCTCCCAGTCAGTTCCGGTAAACCACTCCACCTGTGCATCACCAGTCACATCATTTTTGACATCCACCGTGAGTACCAGGTTGCCGTCACGCTCTGAAACCTCCGCATCACCAAAGTAGCGGATGTATTTGTACTCAATGGGTTTGGTTTCCAGAATTATCCCCACATCCGCTCTGATGGAATATTTGCCGTCAAAGTTTGCCGGTGGAGTGGGGGATATCACTTTTGTCTTTCCGGCGGCTATGACATTGGAGTTTTCGATATCAGGAAGATCGATATTCCCTGCGGGCTTGCCGTCTTTGATCCAGCACAGCTCGTTTAATCTGAGAGAAGCAGTGCCGTCGTTGATGATGGCGATTGAACCTTCATCCTGCTGTATCCTGGCGCTGACCCTGTCGCCGCGGATGTAAAATCCTCCGTATACTTTTCTTTTACCCTTGCCGAGGACGATGCGGTATTCCCCGGGTGTGCGGGTGATGCCTGAGATGTCAAAGGTGAGTGTTACATCGCGGTAAGCGGGACATTTCACATTTTTGATTTTTTTGTTTTTTGATACCTTTACCCACTTATCTCCGTTAAAGTATTCAATATGATAGCGATTGCCGGTGGAAACCTTTTTGGCGGTGTTATTCCAGAAAAAACATTTGATCTTCTTTTCATCGGTATAACCATGCAGGTTTCCGGGCAGATAGTATCTTCTGGAATACATTCTGTATTTGTCGATGCTCTGATTCGGCGTCATTTTGCCGTTTTCCAGACTCCAGATGACGGTTCCCCATTCTGTCATCTGCAGATGGATACATTCCTCATGCCTGCCGGCCATATAAAAATCAAAGCGTGTGCTGCGCGGTGTCATGTCATTGGACATGCAGCGAACTTCATAGCGCGCCCCTTTTTTGTCCTCGTCCTGCGCATCCTGTTTGATGGCATATTCCGGGTTTCCGTCGCCGTTGTAGTCATCCCAGATCAGGTCAAAGGATTTGTCATATTGTTCCGTACAGGCACCTGAGCCATCCTTGTAGTCGATGGGTGAAGAATAAGTATCTGTTTTCGTATCGCTGAAATAATTGTCGTACACGCCGTAGGATTTGCCGCCCTGCTTCCAGGTTATGCCATCTCGCGGGCAGATTTCAACATATCCGATCCGTCCGTCAGCCAGCATGATGGGGGAAGCTGCGGCAACGCCTTCACTCCGTGAATACGGAATTTTCTTCATCAGATTTTTAAGATTGGCGGTGTCATCATAGAATTCCCAAAATGTAGGATAGTCACCGGTACCTTCGGCGATACCGTTCAGATCCGCTGTGAGATCCGCCTGGAAAGCATCGTCATAGTCAACAACATTACAGCGGCCGTTCTCGTAGTGGCACCGGACATAGACCATTGGCCCGTTGTAATAGTGGTAAAATGTGTCATAGCCGTCCTTACTGTAAAATGCCGAATCGTCATCGTTTATGTTTGTGGAAAAATAAACCGATGCGCAGAATTCTGTTCCGTATCCCACGAAGCCCATGGCCTCTATGACGGTGTATTGGGGAGTATATTTTTTAAGTTTGTATCTGCCCTTCTCATTTTTCAGTGTGTCAAGCCATGCATACACAAGCTTTTCTGCCATAATAACATAATCCATTTCGTCTTTGGGCTCATTACATTTAATTGACTGGTCGAGAAGACGGTTTATTACATCATCTTTATCCGCGCTTGCCGGCGCATACTGATCCAGCCTCTTGTCATACGGATAGTAGCTATTCCCGATCCGAAGAGCGTCTTCCCCGTCGATGTTGACCTTGCGGATCAGGATGTAGCCGGTTTCTGTTTCGGCGGAGATCGAAAACGAAGTCGGTATTTCCTGCGTCTTAACGGGATACAGCTGACCGCCTGCCATAATCTCGTTGAGGAGGGCTGAAAGTTTTGCGCTGTCTTCGACGTCTATGAAATCCGTCTTGTCGTTGAACAGAGGCGCAGTATTGCCGGCTGTACCAGCGGCATTACCCGCGGCGCTTGTTTTTACGATAGCATTTACCTCGTCTTCCGTATCTTTCGATTCTATGGTTTTTGTCATGCTATCGGATTTTTCTACGGCGTCATTCTGCGTAGTTTCTTTCGGGTTGGCGGTAACTTTCAAATCTTCGGTTTCCAACGGGATATCTGTGTTTTCCGCGGTATCGACTACTTCGGCGCTCGCGGTATCTGAAGTCATATTATCACCCGGATAGCCCGCTGTCTGCGGCGCAGCACTGCAGGCGCATAAGAGCATGCACAAAGGAATGATGATGACCCTGTTTATGGAACGTTTTTTCTTTGAGGAAAACATACGCATACCTCCGACATTCAATTGCTAATTTCCCTGACTATTGAACGAAATCCGAACAATAATCCGTGAATCACATTTTGACCCTTGAGTCATAGTATAACATCATACAGATAATTTGAAAAGCACCTTTGCGGTCGGGGGGATTCGCTGAAAAGCATATGAATACTGGATTTTGTAACGTTGGCATTTTTCACGAAACGATATGATGAGGTGATAAAAGTGGTAGAACCAGATTATATGAGTTACAGAGAAACATTTCCGGAAGGTTACTTTTGGATAGGACAATAGTAATATCACCTTGAAAAAAGAAAGAATGTATATTATGATGCACTTGAAGCTTCGTCAGCAGCTTTGCATGAGGAGGAAGATGATCCGACTATCTTTGTTAAATACATGCTAGGCGTGATACTGGCGTGTTATCGGGAATTTGAAAGCAGGGTAAACACCATTAGCGATACTACAGTGATATCCGAAACTGAGTCCGGGAAGAAGAAAGTTATTACTATAAAGAGCAAGGCTTATGATATAGTAAAAGCGTCCATAGATACAAAAATTGGAAAATTTACAAAACGAGAAATTGTTAATATATGTCCGAGCATAAGCGAAAATCCGTAGAAGCCGCATTAAAGAAGCTTTTGGATGAAGGTCATATTATAAAACACGGATCAGGAAAGAATACTTTTTATTCTGGAACTTTTTGAATCTCCTATTTGTGTATTGTAAATAGGAGAAAGATAATGTGGATGGGAGAATGCCAGTAGGGAGACAAAATAATGAGAAAATTCGTTTCAATCATAGTTGCTTTGGCACTCGTTTTAAGTCTGCCTGGATGTAATAAAACCTCAATTGCTGATTCTGATATTAATGGCGAAGAAACAGCGACAGAAGAAATAATAAATTCTATTTCACAAGAAGAGTTGTATGGAGAATATATTTGTGAAGAACCCGGATTTGGAGGAATGTTCACGCTTACTTTGCAAGAAGATGGGACATTTTCTTATTATGAAGGGTCATTAAGTAGTTATATAGGATCCGGCTCGTGGGACTATTCAGAAAACAAACTGACATTAAAGGATATCGGTCATGGTGAAGAGTGGGATATCTTCTTTATCGTTACTGATGGATGTCTCATATATGACAAAGAATCTTCGCATAGTTTCATCTATGCTGATTTGAATGATGGCACAAGATTCGTCCCCAAGGAACAGATTAACGATGAATGGCTTGCGAATCTTGATGAACGTATCTTGGAACAAGAGCAAGAGCGTGCAGCCAGAGTTCAGGAGATGCATGAAGCTATTAATGAGAGTCGAGAAGAGGCTTTAAGCCATCTCTTTTTGGGAGTGCGATCATGATGGTAGTTGTAGCTGCGGTTATAGGAATGGTGTATACCGTTTGTGGGAAAAGTGATCAGAAGAGAAGAATATGCTGATTTTTGCGACAACCTTGCGATGTTCTATGCGGGTGGGTTGCCGCTTGATGTGGCACTGGAAAGCTGTGCAGGGGCAACCGGTTACGGCGTGTTAAAAGATAAACTTAACAAAGCAGCGGCAAGCGTAAGAGGAGGTAACAGTCTCTCTGATGCTTTCAGACAGCAGAATCTCCCGGCAGAGATCATAAACCGTATCCGTGTGGGAGAAACATCGGGAGAGCTGGACAAAATGCTGGAACAGGCCGCAGCGGGTTACAGGCTGGGATAAAACGAGATCCTTAACAGGGGGCTGGATCAGGAGTAGAAAATGAAGCAGTATATTGTAACTGGAATGACTTGTGCTGCATGTCAGGCCAGAGTGGAGAAAGCCGTCATGAAAGTGGCGGGAGCGAAGTCCGTCAGCGTTTCGCTTCTGACGAATTCCATGGGCGTTGACGGCGACGTTAACGATGCGGATGTCATACGTGCCGTGGAAGAGGCGGGATATGGCGCAAGGCCCAAGGACAGTACGGGTGAAAATATAGAGAAAAACAGTGCGTCTGCAAAGCTTGCAGCTGAAGAAGAGGCGTTAAAAGATCATGAGACGCCAAAGCTTGTTAGGAGACTGGTGTGGTCCATAGGATTTCTTTTGATCCTGATGTATGTATCCATGGGACACAACATGCTGAATCTTCCGGTCCCGGCCTTCCTGGTACATAACCATCTGGGCCTTGCGCTTACGCAGATGGTCCTTGCAATCATTGTGATGTATATAAACAGGGCATTTTTTATTTCGGGATTCAGGACTCTGTTTCATGGAAGTCCAAATATGGATGCGCTGGTTGCTCTTGGTTCGTCGGTGTCTTTTGGGTGGTCTCTGTATGTTTTTTACAAGATGACTGTCATGATAACGGAGGGTACACCAAACGCGGATCTTATGGAGATCTATCACAGCGAACTGTATTTTGAGTCGGCGGCTATGATCCCGGCGCTTATTACGGTGGGAAAGACTCTGGAATCTCTGTCTAAGGGGAGGACCACGGATGCTCTGAAGAATCTGATGAAGATGGCGCCGAAGACCGCGACGGTGGAGCGTGACGGAAAAGAGGCTTTGGTGGACATCGATGAGGTTCGGATCGGTGATGTGTTCATTGTAAAACCCGGAGAGTCGATACCCGTAGACGGAACTATCATCGACGGAGAAACCGCTGTTGACGAATCGGCTCTTACGGGAGAATCCATTCCGGTAGATAAAACTGCGGGAGACAGCGTAAGCGCGGCAACCATAAACCGGTCGGGTTTTTTTAAGGCAAAAGCCGGACGTGTGGGTGAGGACACAACCTTTTCCAAGATCATACAGATGGTCAGCGATGCGGCTGCCACAAAAGCTCCCATCGCAAGGATAGCAGATAAGGTCTCGGGAGTATTTGTGCCGGCGGTTATAGTGATCGCGGTCATCGTGTTTATCATATGGATGCTGCAGGGAGCGGGCATGGTATTTGCCCTTGAACGCGCGATCAGCGTACTGGTCATAAGCTGTCCCTGTGCGCTGGGACTCGCCACGCCTGTTGCGATTATGGTGGGTAACGGCATGGGCGCGAAAAACGGGATTCTCTTTAAGACCAGCGAGGCTTTGGAATCCACAGGTAAAGTAAGTATCATAGCAGTTGACAAGACCGGTACCATTACCGCAGGAAAGCCCGAGGTGACAGATATTATTCCTGCGGATGGAGTGCCGGAAACAGAGCTTGTTGCAACAGCGTATCTTTTGGAGGTGAGGAGTGAACATCCTCTGGCCAAAGCAATCGTAAATTCGGTGGATGATCCACCGTGTCCGGTCAAACCGGTGGTAAACTGGAAGGCTTTGCCCGGCAACGGCATATCTGCCGAGCAGGATGGACAGGTTTTGTATGCGGGTTCGGGAAAGTTTATCAGGAACGTATGCAGTATAGACAGCTCTATGGAACAAAAAGAGAAGAGCCTGTCTGAAGAGGGGAAGACGCCGTTATTTTTTGCAAGAGCGGGAAAACTGCTTGGAATGATAGCTGTGGCTGACGTTATCAAAGAAGATTCCGCGCAGGCTGTAAAAGAACTTCAAAATATGGGCATCGAGGTTGTCATGCTGACCGGAGACAATGAAAAGACTGCAAGAGCTATCGGCAAGCAGGCAGGAGTTGACAGAGTAATAGCGGGAGTGCTTCCGGACGGCAAGGAGTCGGTTATAAAAGCTCTGCAGAAGTATGGGAAAGTAGCAATGGTAGGAGACGGGATCAACGATTCTCCTGCGCTTACCCGCGCAGATATCGGCATTGCCATAGGAGCCGGCGCTGATGTGGCGGTGGACTCGGCCGATGTGGTGCTGATGAATTCGAAGCTTACGGATGTGTCGGCTGCAGTAAGATTAAGCCGCAAAACCCTTAAGAACATATATGAGAATCTTTTCTGGGCATTTGCCTATAACATTGTTCTCATACCGATGGCGGCGGGGCTTTATCCGGGCATTCGCATGAATCCCATGTTTGGAGCGGCAGCTATGTCCGTGTCAAGTTTCACGGTATGTATGAATGCTTTGAGACTAAATCTTTTCAAGGTGCATGATGCCTCACATGACCGCAAAAAGAAACAGCAGGCTTTATTGGATGAAGCTTTTGACAGTAACATGACAAATGACGAAACGGAGGAAAAGACAATGACAAAGACACTTAAGGTAGAAGGAATGATGTGTGAGCACTGCGAGGCCCGCGTAAAGAAGGCACTTGAAGCCGTGGCAGGCGTTGAAAGTGCAGTGGCAGACCACAACGCAAATACAGCAGTAGTGACATTGAGCGCTGATGTTGCAGACGATGTGCTGACAAAAGCAGTTGAAGATCAGGATTATAAGGTCCTGGGAGTGGAGTAGATGTGTCGAAGCAAATTGAATCTATAGAGCTTGAATAATCTCAAAATGAAGAGGTTTTTTTGAGAAAGGCTGTAAGAGTGGGAGGGTTTCCCTTTGATGTAAATATCGATAGCCCAAACAAAGAAACCATTGAAGCAATGATAGAAGCAGAACGTACAGTAAGAGATCCAAAGGTGAAAGCTTATTCTGTAGACGAGGCATTTGAGGAGCTGGATAATGAGTGATCAGAACGAAAAATATAAGGTGAAATGGACGACCAAATTCAAAAAAGATTACAAACAGGCAAAGAAGAGAGGCTGTGATATCTTTAACAAATAGGGATTAGCATGATCGTTGGATTAAGACCTCGCAGAGTAGAATCTGCGAGGTCTTTTATGTGGTTATTAAGAAAAACGGAAGAAATATAAAGGCTTTTATGAGATTGACCGCGGTTAGGCTTCCGCCTTTCGAGAGTGTTGAGGTTGTAAAGGCAAATGGATTCTTGTATAATACATTAATCATGAACTTGTATTTGTCTATTTTGAAAAATGATAAAAATATTAGCCTTTCTCTGATCAACATGTAGAAAAAAAGTTAAAAGAATAAAAAAATGATAGCAGTATATTCGCTGAAAAGCAGATGAATATTGGCTTTTGCAGTGTTGGCATTTTGCACAATAGGTTTTTTAGGGATGATAAAATAGTCTTGCGGATCATATAAATCCGTGCTACATTTTCTGTAGCTGAATATTCATCTGCAGGTATTCAACCAACTGCCTGTATCGGAAAATCTGTTTCATAAATAGATAAATGATATCTGAAAGGTCAAGCAGATATCATATAACGGAACATCCAGCTAAATTTCACATTTTTTTGGCAGGAGTTCCTCCATATATTATTTGCTCCTGCTCGGTAACTAAGGTATGCAAGCATGTGATAAATGCAAATTTTCTCCCTTGGTTTGCTAAAGCATATGTATTTGCATCGGAGACAACAGGATGGGTTTTCATCTGTCCAATCACACTAAAAGGAGTAATATATGGTAAATGAAACAAGACAGTATAAAAATGATGTATTTTGCATGCTGATGGAGTATCCGGAGTATGCCCTGCAGATATACAATGGCCTGAATAACACGGATTATACGGATCCTTCTGTGGTTGAGATTAAGACCATAGAAAGCGGTGTATCACTGACAGTTCATAACGACGCGGCATTTGTGGTAAACTCGGATCTGAATATATTTGAACATCAGTCAACGGTGTGCCCAAATATGCCGTTGAGATCAATGTTGTACTATGCGACAATAATCAGAGCAGAGATAAAAAACAGGGATCTGTACAGCAGAAAACTTGTAAAGATACAGAAACCCAATTTTGTGGTATTCTATAACGGAAATGAAAATCAGCCGGAGAAATACGACCTGCGGCTTTCAGATGCGTTTGAGAGGCAGGTTGAGAATCCTGATATGGAGTTGGTGTGTCATGTTTATAACATAAACGCCGGCAACAATACGGATTTGATGGATAAATGCTCTGTGCTGAAAGGTTACATGACATTTGTGGATCTTGTGCGTGATAATATAAGTGAAGGCAAGGAAGTACGTGACGCGGTGAAAACGGGACTGGATATCTGCATAGAGCAGGGAATACTGACCGAGTTTTTCACAAAACGATATGATGAGGTGATGAAGGTGGTAGAACTGGATTATACTTTCGAAAGACGGATAGAACTCCAGCGGGAGGAGAGCTATCTCGATGGGAGAAACGATGGTTTGAAAGAGGGTGAAACTTCAAAACTGATTGACCAGATCGTCAAGAAGATCCTCAAAAACAAGCCGATTCCGGTGATCGCCTCAGAATTGGAAACCGATGAATCCGAGATCACCAGAATATATACAATAGTCGAGAAATATTCACCTGAATATGATACAGAGAAGATCCTTGCGGAACTTAAGGAAAAAGAGCAAGATTGACATTGAGTATGATAACTCCCATTTGTGATATGGGAGTTGTTTTTTTACATTCTTTATCTTTATATCACAAAAAAACCACAGATAAAGACAAAAAATAATTGTTTTTCATCTTTACCATTGTTTTCAAACAATGAAAAATATATCAGGATAATCGAATTGTTAAGTACAAAGCGAAAAGGATATACCTGGCAGGAAATAGCGAAGAAAACATCGATGCCGGCAAACGGAGCATTGACAAAAATGCTCGCAGATTTACTGGAACATCCATAATTGGACTTTATACTTGCAATTTCAACCGTTTTTGCGGTAAAATAGAAGATAGTGTTTTTACACTGAATTGCAGAAATAAAAACGAAAGGGAACAAAAAAATGCCTGTAACAGAATTTCTTGAAAGAAACGCCAAACTTTACGGTAATGAAGTGGCGCTGGTAGAACTCAATCCCGAGGAAAAGGATAAGAGACGTACCTCGTGGAAGGAATACGAACTTATCGAGTCTAACCGCTATGAGCCCTACAGACGCGAGATCACATGGAATGTATTTGATGAGAAGGCAAACCGTTTTGCCAACATGCTGATAGGCCGCGGTATAAAAAAGGGCGACAAGGTTGCAATCATAATGTACAACTGCCTGGAGTGGCTGCCCATATATTTTGGTATATTGAAGGCGGGAGCTATCGCTGTTCCGTTCAATTTCCGTTATGATGCGGATGAGATCCTGTACTGCGCGGAGCTGGCAGAGGTTGATGTTATAGTGTTCGGAGTTGAGTTTATCGGTCGTATCGAGCAGAACGCGGAGAGACTGATGAAGGGAAGACTTCTCATATATGTAGGAGATAACTGTCCGGGATTTGCGGAGAGTTACAGAGAGCTGGTAGCTGATTATCCCAGCACACGTCCGGATGTGGAGATCACAGAGGATGATTTCGGCGCCATCTATTTTTCTTCCGGTACAACGGGATTCCCGAAGGCAATATTGCACAAGCATCTG
>JAFYAD010000147.1 GCA_017540915.1 Lachnospiraceae bacterium | reverse complement strand
GTCGGGCTCTACTGCCGCTATCGCGGCTGCCTGTATCATGTATGTAAAGTGACTGATTCCAGTCAATATCATACAGACAGTCATATTTGCCAGCAAGCTGGCATATGCCTGTCTGTATGATATTGGCTGTGAATAGTAACAGCAAAGAACATATGATGGATGGGTATTCGGGCAAACCCGGACTTGAAAGAGATGAAAACGGACTTTATCTGACAGACGGAGAGCTTATGCTGAGGGTTGATTTCTGTGAGATGAAGGATCGCATAAGGCAGGCGAATCTTGAGAGAGAGCTTCTGGTCAAGGCAGTGGCTGTCAAAGGGTTCAAAGACAGACTAAAGGTTTTGGATGCAACGGCAGGATTGGGGGAAGATTCCTTTTTACTGGCTGCGGCAGGTTTTGAAGTCTATATGTACGAGCAGGATGAGGTAATAGCGGCCCTGTTAGATGACGGGATCCGTAGAGCACAGGACACCGATGATCCGGATATACCGGAGGAGATCCGGATCGCTGCAGAAAGGCTGCATTTCTCCAAGGGTGACAGCATATCTGCAATGCACACTCTTGCTCAGGACAGAACATCCGGATCAGAACCCCGCACTGACACGCCGGGAACTCCGAATGACAATATAACAGAAGACTTTTTCGATGTGATATACCTGGACCCCATGTTTCCGGAACGGAAAAAAAGCGCTGCGGTCAAAAAGAAATTTCAGCTTCTGCAGCAGCTCGAACGGCCCGAAATGAGGGAAAAAGAGCTGTTTGATGCAGCCGTTTCCCTGAAACCCCGGAAGGTCGTGATAAAGCGTCCCATTAAGGGGCCTTTCCTGTGTGGTATCAAGCCGGAATATTCCGTAAAAGGTAATTCCGTGAGATATGATGTGGTAATTCCCCGCGGTTAGAAAGTCGGATGTTGAATTATTGGTATAAAAAT
Source organism: Lachnospiraceae bacterium (assembly GCA_017540915.1). Next base: position 3,777 of record JAFYAD010000147.1, on the reverse strand, counting down.
CAGATTATTTATGGGGTGTTTTACCGCTGCGGCGGATGATAATATGTGCACAAAATGCGTAAAGCATTTATAGGACGATTCTATAACATGAGAAGGAGAAAGCCATGGAATTTATTAAGGACGGGCATGCGCTGGTGGTAAAGCGTGCCGGAGAAACCCTCAGGATAGAGCCTTGGGGGAAAAATGCATTAAGGGTCAGAGCTACCATGTTTCCCACATTTACAGACCGTGAGTGGGCGCTGACCGAAAAGGTAGATAAGGAATGCGGCGAGATCAACATTTATGAAGAAAAGTGCTATCTCGGTGACGGATGGTTTGATAACCGTACAGTCGCCACCATTACCAACGGAAAGATCAAAGCACATGTAAATCATGTTGGTATCATCTCTTTCTTTAAGGATGACAAACTTGTACTGCGCGAGTATTTCCGTATGTACGGCGGTACCATCTCCAAGGAGAGCAGATGCCTTAAGGTTATAAACCGCGAGTGGAAAGGCATTATAGGCGGAAGCGACTATTCCCTCAACCTTAAGTTTGAGAGCAATGAAGGCGAGAAGATCTTTGGTATGGGACAGTACCAGCAGCCGTACATGGATCTGAAGGGCAGCATCTTAGAGCTGGCCCAGAGAAACTCTCAGGTTTCCGTTCCCTTCTATACTTCAAATCTCGGATACGGACTGTTGTGGAACAACCCGGCAGTTGGTCAGGTTACCTTTGGACGCAATTACACCGAATGGATCGCCCGTTCCACAAAGGACATGGATTACTGGATTACAGCAGACGACACTCCAAAGCAGATCATGGAAAACTACGTGGATGTTACCGGACATGCTTCGGAATTCCCGGAGGATCTCATGGGATTATGGCAGTGCAAGCTTCGCTACAGAACTCCGGCTGAGCTTTTGGAGGTCGCCCACAAATACGCAGACATGGGCATCAAGCTCGATCAGATCGTCATCGATTTCTTCCACTGGCCTGTTCAGGGCGACTGGAAGTTTGATGATCTCTATTGGCCGGATCCCAAGGCTATGGTGGACGAGCTTCATGAGATGGGCATAAAGGTTATAGTATCCGTTTGGCCGTCTGTAGACAGACGTTCGGAGAACTTCGGTCCTATGATGGAGAAAGGTCTTCTCATAAAGACAGAGCGAGGTGCCGCGCAGACCTACGATTATCAGGGTGACTGCGTTGAGATCGACCCGTTTAATCCGGAGACCAGAGATTATGTTTGGAATGTCTGCAAGAAAAACTACTATGACTATGGCATAGATGCTTTCTGGCTTGATAATTCCGAGCCGGATTACGGTGTATATGACTTTGATCATTACAGATACTATGATGCACCGGCACTTCAGGTCAGCAATATGTACCCGCAGATGTACAGCAGGGTCTTCTACGATAAGATGAGCGAGCTTTCTGACAAACCGGTAGTCAACCTGCTGAGAAGCGCATGGGCCGGCAGCCAGAAATACGGAAATGTGGTATGGTCAGGCGATGTTCCGTCCACATTCGAAGCCTTCTATGATCAGGTTCAGGGCGGCTTAAACATGGGTATGGCAGGAATTCCCTGGTGGACCACAGATATCGGTGGTTTCATGACAGATGATGTCAATGATCCCGATTTCAGGCAGCTTTTGATCCGCTGGTATCAGTTTGCCGTATATTCAGCAGTATTGCGTATGCACGGCGACAGAGGTCCCTTCAATATTCCGCCTCTTGATAACCGTGATTTTGGCGGCGGATATCTGCACACAGGTCAGCCTACAGAGATCTGGGCTTACGGTGAAGACAATTTTGAGATCATGAAAAAATATCTTAACATCAGATATGAGATGCATGATTACATAAAGAGCCTTTACGATGAAGCTACCGCAAACGGATCACCGCTTATCCGCACCATGTTCTATGAGTTTCCGGATGACGAGAAATGCTGGGAGCTTCAGGATCAGTACATGTTCGGAGCAAAATATCTGGTAGCGCCCGTATTCAAGCTTAACCAGTTTGAGAGAGAGGTTTATCTCCCGGCAGGACAGTGGAAGCTCACCAGCGACGGAACAGTATTTGACGGCGGCCAGACTGTAAAGGTGGCCTGCCCCATAGAGTATATGCCGGTATTTGAGAAGATCTGAGTTATCACAGATAGTAATACATAAAAACAAGAGCTCCGCCTCATACGAGGCAGAGCTCTTATTGTTTGGGGACCTTTTTAGCCCCTTTGCGTTGCTTATTTTTTATTTTGCCAGCAGCATCATGATCTCGTTGGATCTCCTGATGAACTCTGTCATGGCTTCAGGTTTCAGCGGAGCGTTTGCGATCATAGCAAGGTCGTACAACTGCTTGCAGAAGGTGTCTGTGTGCTCCGACTCCTTATTATCCATAATGTATTTTACGAGAGGATGATTAACATTCAGAGTGAGTGTTCTGTCCTGATACATAGAGAAATCCATATCTCCCATGCCGCCCATAGAATACATCTTCATCATGTCGGCCATACGTCTGCCTTCCTCCGACACGGTGATAACAGATGCTATGGAATCGTTCTTCAGCGATTCTGCTTTTACTTTAAGCTTGTCATCTCCGAGCGCTTTCTTGAAGATCTCAGTCAGAGAATCCCCTGCCTTTGTAAGCTCTTCAGCATCCGCCTCATTTTTCAATGCGTCTGTCACATCGGCATCTATGCGCATGAACTTGTATTTTTCATTGCGCTGCTCCAGCTGTGATATGAAGGAAGTATCAATGCTGTGATCCAGAATCACCGCATCCATGCCCTGTTCCTTGAACATAGCAATATACTGGCCCTGCTCCACCTTGTCTGTGACATAGTATATAGTCTTCTTTTCCGGTTCTGCCTCATCTTCCTTGAAGTCGTAGCTTGAGCCGACATCACCTTCCTCGGTCTTATCGGTGTCAGATGTTGTCACGCCACCGTCTGCAGCTGCTTTATCCTCAGCCTTTTCAGCATTCTCAGCATCACCGGCTTCTGCAGTCTCCTCTTTCTTCTCCTCCTCTTTTACCAGGAGTTCCGGCAATGTGAGGTACTTGTCTTCAATGTTCTTGAACAGAATGTAATCATTCATCTTGTCGCAGAACTTCACATCCTTCAGGCAGCCAAACTTGATGAAGGGTGAGATATCATCCCAGTATTTCTCATAGTTTTCCTTGTCAGTCTTGCACATTCCGATAAGCTTCTCAGCCACCTTCTTGGTGATGTAATCAGAGATCTTTGTGACAAAACCGTCATTCTGCAAAGCAGACCTGGAAACATTAAGCGGCAGATCCGGACAGTCGATAACGCCCTTTAAGAGCATCAGAAACTCCGGTATTACCTCTTTAATGTTATCGGCGATGAACACCTGGTTGTTGTAAAGCTTTATGGTACCCTCTATGGAATCGTACTCTGTATTGATCTTCGGGAAGTACAGTATTCCCTTTAAGTTGAAGGGGTAATCCATCTTCAGGTGTATCCAGAACAACGGCTCTTTGTAATCGTTGAATACTTTGCGGTAAAACGCCTTGTAATCCTCGTCCGTGCAGTCCGAAGGATTCTTCATCCACAGAGGATTTGTGTCGTTGATCGGCACCGGACGCTTTACGATCTTCAGCTTGTCTTTTGCGGGAGAAACCTCAACCTGCTCTTTTTCACCGTTCTCGTTTTCTTTTTCCTCGAATTTGGCTTCCTCGTGGATCGTCTCTCTGACGATATCAGTATCGCGCTTGTCCGCTGCATCGATGATCTCAGTCTCTTCCTCTGCGTTTGCCTTATTGACATATATCTCT
>JAFYAD010000146.1 GCA_017540915.1 Lachnospiraceae bacterium | reverse complement strand
GGCAGGAATCCCTCGAATGTGAAGCGGCTGATATTCAGTCCGGAAATAGCTGCTGCTGAGGCTGCCGCCGTAGGACCGGGGATAACCTTAACGTCGATGCCGCTTTCCGCACACATCTTCACAAGCACCTCACCGGGGTCGGAAATACACGGCATACCGGCATCTGTGACCACTCCGCAGCTTTCGCCGGCAGCAATGCGGTCAATTATCCGCTGAGCGTCGCTGCGGGAGGAATGCTGGTGGAAGCTGACAAGCTGTTTTTTCAGCTCGAATCTTGTCAGCAGCTTCATGGTAACTCTTGTGTCCTCGGCGCAAAGGAAGTCCACCTCCTCCAGCATACGAAGCTGACGAAGGGTTATGTCCTCCATATTTCCGATAGGTGTACCTATTATATATAGTGTTCCACTCATTGCTGCTGACCGTCCTTTCCTGTGGCGTAGATTCGTTTCAGTTCATCGGAGAACCCGTCACCGCTGCGGATATAAAGCTGTGGCTCCACTGTCATGAACGGCTTCGACCCCTTTTTCCCTTCGATAAGGAACAGCCAGGGAGCATCATTTTCGCCCTTTGAAACGAACCTTATCCGTTTCGGCTCGATGTCATGGCTTTTCATAGCGAACATAACATCGCTCAGTCGCTCCGGACGGTTGCAGATGCACAGTCTTCCGCCGAATTTCAGAAGTTTCTGTGCAGCAGCGCACACATCGTCAATGGTACACAGGACTTCATGCCGTGCGATGCGCTGAGCCGTCAGTGCGCTCTGAAATCCAGCATCCGGGGCTTTGTATGGGGGATTGCAGGTCACAAGGTCAAGCTGTCCCAGGGGTGCGTCCGCCCAGAGTTCCTTCAGGTCTGCAAGAACAGGCACTATACCGGAAGTCTCGCTTTTTTCGATCCCCAGTTTAAGCTGTTCGATAGCGCCCTCCTGAATATCCACCGCATAGGTTATCTGCGGAGGGTCACACTTTTGCATGATAAGGGCACATAAGTTTTGCCAGGGTTGTCTTTCCTGCACCGTTAGCTCCGACAATAACGGTTGTCTCTCCTTTTCTTAAACCTAATCGTATCCCCTTTAATATATCCTTATAAGAGACATCCTCCATAGTAATCACTTCTTTTTCTGATCTTTTATCCTCATGAAAAGGGATATCCAGATTAAAAATATCAAAACTTCTGCTATGATAGCCGCTGTGTTTAAAAGCCTCCTCATTGTCATACACTTTTAAGCAACCATTCTCCATAAAAAACACACGATCAATGATCCCGTTCAGATAATAAAATCTGTGATCTGAAACGACCACCGTCATACCTTCCCGCTTCAGCTCCCCGATCAGACGCCCCAGTTTCATGGCATTCCCGTAATCAAGATTTGCTGACGGCTCATCAAATAAGAGCACTTTCTGATCCATCGTCAGCGATGAGGCAAGCGCTACCATCTGCCTTTCTCCGCTGGACAAAGAATAAACCGAACGGTTAAGCAGATCATGCAGCTTAAAATCCTCTGTCAGTTTCTTAAGATGCCTGTCCATCTCTTCTTTCGAAAAGCCATAATTCTCCATCGGAAACACCAGCTCTGCAGTTGTATTATCTGTAAAAAACTGGGATCTGGGATTCTGGAATACACTTCCTATATCTCTGTTGAGCTCATGCATCTTAAGACCTTCGCGGTCCTTTCCTTTCACCAGGATCCGCCCGTTCATCTCCCCTTCCGTAACCTCGGGTATCAGACCGTTTAAGCATTTTAAAAGGGTAGATTTCCCACACCCGCTGTTTCCGGTAAGCAGAATGACCTCTCCTTCCCGTATCTCAAAAGAAACATTTTTGATCCCTTCCTTTGAATCAGCATAGGTAAAAGTCAGATCCTCTGCCTCTATCATCTTCCGGACCATATTGCCGCCCCCGCTACTCCAATTGTAAACACCATAAGAACCAACACATCGGTAATACGGAATCTTTGTTCATAATATGATGATCTACGCATCGGTGCATCGATGCCTTTCACCATTCCTGCCGCCGTAACCTCTTCCGCAAGCGCAGCACAGCGGAATAATTGCGGAGCCACAAAATAACGGAAACTGGAAACCGGGCGCCTGATAGTGAAAGCAATGCCCCGCAGCCTCATTGATTCCTTTATATAACGAAATTCCCTGCCAAAGGTAGGAATATACTTCAGTGTGATTGTTGCAGCCACCACCAAAACACGGGGCAGGTGCATATCCTCAAGAGCCGATAGCAATTCTGCTGATGAATATTTGCTTATAAGAATAGATGCAAGCATAAAACATGGAAACATCTGCGTAAACACTAAAAAGAACATAGCTATAAACTGCAAGCCATCTACGCACAGGCAAGCGTAATAAATCCCATATAACAGGCCATATACTGCCAGATATATAGCAAATCTTCGAAAATAACCCAAAAGCAGCAGTATTGCTCCGCAAAATACTGCGATCACAGGCTGCAGATACATCCCATTAATAAAGATATACAAGGACGGAGCCAGTATGTTTATCACGATAAGTACTATCGGATTAAGTTTGAGCTTTTTCATTGCTTCAGATCCCTTCAAAATAATAATCTCTGACCTTTTGGGCTTACCGTTCAAAGACAGATTAAAGCGGCAGATCAACAGGTCCACCGCTTTAGGTCTTACATTTTTTTGTTGTTACCCTGTCAGAATATTATGCCAGCGCAGCGCCAAGACTCTTGCATTCTGCTAATGCATCATCACCGGGTGCATTGTTTGCCATAACACTGTCGTATGCAAACTTAGCACCTGCTGCATTGCAGCGGTCTTCCCAATCTCTCATCCACGTACCGTCGCCCCAGCCGTAGGAACCGAAAAGTGCGATCTTCTTTCCGGAAAGAGATCCTTCAACACCAGCAAACATAGGCTCATAGGATGATTCTTCCAGCACTTCTGCCCCCATAGCAGGACATCCGAATGCGATGGCATCAAATCCGGCAACCATATCCGGTGTAAATTCGTCCGGTCCGAATACGCTTACCTCGGCTCCCTTAGCTTTAGCACCTGCTTCAACTGCTGAAGCCATGGCTGCCGTGTTGCCTGTTCCGCTCCAATATACAATAGCTACTTTACTCATTTTGAGTTACCTCCTTATATTTTTACCCGGTCACATTTTTGTCTGTGATCACAGCCAACTGTGCCAGGGATTTTCCCTTTTTATTCATTTCCCTGTATATTTCAGTACATCTGCTGAATCTGTTAAAAATCCTCTTTGCTTTCTCGGGTTCCGAATAAGCTTTCCAGCATCCGCAGCACTGCACTCCTTTACATGGATCCTTCATAAAGCTCTCAACATCCGATGGCGGATATCCCAGAAAAAGCCCCACTTCATGAGGGAAAGTAACATCTTCTTTAAGATGTTTAACCAGCTGTGCTATACAAAATTCCGGACAGCTGCAGTCATATCCTTTTTTCTTAAGGATCACAGATGCCTGCGGGTCGCTCAGATCCTTTTTCAGATAATCGGGACGGTATATATATACAAGCGCATACGTACTTGTCTTTTTAAACAGTATCACCCTGAGACCTTTCTTTCTGAGGATCTCATTAAGCCCACGTATTTCTGAGTTAATATCCGTCCCTTCTTCTATCCTCACCGTAAACATGTTGCCTGTTTTTATACCGGCAAGAGTTGGGGAACAATGTTCTATGACAAGTTCCTCAGACACTGTATAAGCTCCTGTATCTTTAGTACCGCATCGGGTTAGCGATTGCTAACCTCATGTTTTAAATATAGCGCCGATAACCGGCGCTATGGTTAGCATTGTCTAACCGCAAGTATACCACATTAGACAATTATGTCAATATTTTTTTGGTACTACATCAAATTCATGATCAGGCCACTATTCCATTATATTCATATCCTGCATCTACGATCGCATCTTTGATAAGATTCTCATACTTTCTATCTGGAGGTAAATTTCCGCCTGAATATTTTCCCATAAATTCACAATTTTTAAAGTGGTTGCAAAATTATTGATTTATTTTCAATCTAAAAAATAGATGTTAATTTTTATATGGCTTCTTTGTAATTTTGTTTAGCCTCATATGTAGCTTCTGCGTATTCTTTTGTTATTACAAGCTTACGCTTTTTAGTAGAAGGAATATCATACATGTATTGAGTCATAATCTCTTCTACAATGGATCTAAGACCACGAGCACCAGTTTTCATATTAAGAGCTTTTTCCACAATATAATCTAATGCATCATC
>JAFYAD010000145.1 GCA_017540915.1 Lachnospiraceae bacterium | reverse complement strand
TTCACGAGCATTGGCTCCTTTCTGGCAGTTGGTTTGGTCGCTAACATTATACCAAAAAGGGAGGTCAATGCTCTATTTATTTGAAACTCCCTAAAATAAAAGCTTTAGTAACAAAACAGGGGTGTCAGAGTTGACACTACCACATAAAATAAGGAGGTGCTCTTATGACAGAGAAAATTTTGACCACAAAGAAAAACGGAATGCTGGTTCTTATCCTTTCCATCCTGTTGTACATCATCGCAATACCCGGTACCATCATCACATCGGAAACAGTGCTGTTTCCACTCACGATCTTTTTCGTATTGTACATGCTTCTGGGTTGGATCCTGTGGCTTGGCCTTAAGATCTTAAGACCACAGGAAGCTCTGGTTCTCACTCTTTTCGGTAAATATGTGGGTACCATCAAAGAGCCCGGTTTCTATTTTGTGAATCCATTCTGCTCCGCAGTTAACCCTGCAGCAGCCACAAATCTGAAACAGAGCGGCGATGTGGAAAGCACCGCAGCAACTATTCAGAACGCATATTCAAAAAAGATGTCACTCAAGATCATGACCTTAAACAACAGCCGTCAGAAGATCAACGACTGCCTCGGCAACCCCATCGAGATCGGCATCGCAGTAACCTGGAAGATCGTAGACACCGCTAAGGCTGCATTCAATGTTGACAACTACAAGAATTTCCTTTCTCTGCAGTGCGACAGCGCTCTCAGAAATATTGTAAGACTCTATCCCTATGATGTGGCTCCAGGCGTGGACACCACCGGTGACGGTGTTGCTGATGAAGGAAGCCTTCGCGGTTCCAGCGAGACAGTTGCAAAAAGGATCAAAGACGAGATTCAGGAGAGAGTTGATGAAGCCGGCATCGAGATCATCGAAGCCCGCATCACATATCTTGCTTACGCTACCGAGATCGCTTCTGTAATGCTGCAGAGACAGCAGGCTTCAGCTATCATAGATGCCAGAAAGATGATCGTAGACGGTGCAGTCGGCATGGTGGAGATGGCTCTCGAGCGTCTGAATGAAAAAGAGATTGTCAATCTCGACGAAGAGCGCAAAGCCGCAATGGTATCAAATCTTCTGGTCGTACTGTGCGGCAACAAAGACGCTCAGCCCATTGTGAACTCCGGCAGTCTGTATTGATCAGACACAGAATATTCCCGGGCAAACGACAAAACTACCGGTCTTTGATCCGCAAGTTCCTGTCGTTTGCCGCCTGTATATCAAATGACTACATTTTATGCTACGTTCAACCATAAACATACGAAAGGAGTTCGCCCATGGCAGACAACAAAAAGCAGGTCCCACTTCGACTTTCAGCCAAGCTTTACGACGCCATAGCTGCATGGGCCGAAGATGACTTCCGCTCCGTCAACGGACAGATCGAGTATCTGTTGACGGAATGTGTAAGACAAAGAAAAAAGAATGGGAAGTATGTCTCCGATGAGATCGACATACCTCCCGAGCTGGATATCAAATAAGGAGACGGTGCAAACCTTCTCCTTTTTTGATTGCAAACTTTTTGATCCGAAACCAATCACAGCATTCTACAGTTACAAGGCAGCAGATTTATGCTGTCTTTCTCTGAATTGCATAATATTTTTATCGTAATTCGATATTTTTATATTGACAAAATAAAAATACCATGTTATAGTCACAACATAAAACGCAACTGACGTACCTGAAGGGGGCTGAACCGGAATCCGAGATTCCAGTTTGCAAAAGAAAATCCCTGCTTCGGAAATACCTGAAGTACACAATCAACAGCCGGGGCTCATCAGAAACCACCCCCGGCTGAATCTCAACTGAAACACCACGGAGGTAATATCATGAAACAAAGAGAACTCTCGTTCTGGCTTAAGTTTATCATCATTGGCGCAGCCATATGCGGACTTATCATCTATTTCGGTGTTATTCCCCACATCACCGCCTATCTGGTACAGCAGAACTCATTGCTGGAAAGAAATGTACTGCCATGGCACATCCTGGTATGGACCACCGCCATCCCCTGCTATGCCACGCTGTTTCTCGGCTGGCTTATAGCCGGTAATATCGGCAGAGACAGATCTTTTTCGGAAGAGAACGCCAAATATCTCAAATGGATATCATATCTTGCTATCATTGACGTGATCTACTTTTTTATCATTAATGTGATCTTTTTGATGAAGGATATGTCTCACCCCTTTGTGATGGGCATCGTGCTACTGATATGTTTTATAGGCACGGCGTTTTCAGTGTGCGCAGCAGCCCTCTCGCATCTGGTAGTAAAGGCGGCGCTGATACAGGAAGAGAACGAGCTTACTATCTGAAAGGCGGTGCAGCATGGGACGAAATAAAACTGATCTTGAAAATATAGAAGAAATCGAAGTCAAAGGACGTCTGGTATTTAACATCGATGTGATGCTGGCGAAACGCAAGATGAGCGTAGGCGAGCTGGCTGCGAGAGTAGGCATAACCCAGGCCAACATGTCGATATTGAAAACCGGCAAGGCAAAAGCCATAAAAGTAGACACCATCGTTAAACTCTGCGAAATCCTGGACTGCCAGCCCGGCGATCTGTTTGAGTACGTGAGTGACACAGAGTAAACCGTATACAGGAAATACTTTTGGCTATCTGATAGAAACCAGGAGAAAAATCATGGAAAACAATAACCCCATTTTTAGCGACAGTACTACCGACGAGAATCAGAATCCTAAAAAAAATCCCCTTAACGAAACCCCGGATCTGAATTCGCATAATGCCGACGACGGCTCTTCCGTAGCAAACATGAACCTATTCTCTACACCCTGTACAGAGGGAAACGTGAGCTTTGCCGGAGACGCTGACTTTAATGTATTTTCCACTCAATCGGCTGCACCTTCGGAAAACATCAACAAAATCCCCGGCGACACCTGGCGCGAGTATCTGACAAGACTTCTGCTATGCCTGACATATGCCGTCGTATTCACCTTCTGCCTCTACAAAAATGAAAACGGTATCACCTACCCTGTTTTTTCGGCTGCGACTATAGGTGGATTCATCTTATTCCTGAAAGCCACCGGAGAAAAGATAAAGAAGCTCTCCTACTTATTGATGACATTTATAATGGCTTTGTCCATTCATGTATGTACCACCACCAGCGTGCCACTGGTCATATTTGACAAACTGTTTGTATTTGCTCTGTTTTTTATCATGTTTTTATATAATCTCTATGACGACAGCACATGGGATGTTTCACGGTATTTCTTCGCGATCCTCGGTACTCTCCTTTCTTCCCTGCGTTTTGTGGTCGATCCTTTGGCTGATGCCTTTGGTCTGAAAAAGGATGACTCTGAAAACCCGGGATCTAAACTAAAAGAAAACATACTCCCTGTGATCATTGGTCTTGCCATCACAGTACCTCTGTTGTGCGTGATACTGCCGTTACTCGCCTCGTCGGATGCTGTTTTCTCAAATGTGCTGGATAGCATTTTCAGCTTCGATATTAACGAGGATTTTATAAACATCATATTTATTACATTTTTTATATTCCTGTTTGGATACATGCTGATAAAACGTTTCTACCACAAGAGCGACTGGCTGACAAAAGATGTTACTGATAAGCGGACTCACAATCCGATGGTCGCCATCACCATAAGCGCTGTACTGCTCATATTTTACGTGATATACTCCGGGATCCAGATAATCTATCTTTTCCTGGGCTTCGGGGAACTGCCAAAAGGCTACACCTACGCGGAATATGCTCACGAAGGTTTCTTCCAGCTGGTGTTCGTATGCCTCATAAACCTCGCATTGGTACTGATCTGCCGCAAATATTCAAAAGACAATAAAGTACTGAAAATCATGCTCACCACCATTTGCGTCTGCACCTATGTGATGCTGTTATCCAGCGCATACAGGATGATCCTGTATATCTCGGTCTACGGGCTGACCTTCCTGAGGGTTTATGTACTGTGGGCTCTTATAGTAATAGCACTCGTAATGGCAGGCACCATCGCCTATATTTTCTTTGAAAATATGCCTTTTGTAAGATATTCGGCACTGGTTGTCGTCATCACCTGGTCTGTCTTTGCTTTCAGCTATCCGGACAGATACATAGCCTCATACAACCTCGAGAACTCTCTGGACCAGAGATATGTCGCGTATTCTCTTTCCTATGATGCAGCTCCCGTCGTAGCCCAACACAGGGCTTCCCTTGAAAAAGAAGGCGTGCATGATGACCACAACCTTTGGACACATTACAGAAGCAGAAACGAAAACCATTCCTCACACGATAATGATTTCAGGAAATTCAATTTTTCCGAATATAATGCAAGACAATATATGCGCTGATGTTTATACTAGATTGATCTCATCTGTATAAACGTATTTATATTCATCTTCCGGCGGATTGCTATAACCATTTTCCTCAACCTTGTTTAGGCTGTAACCACATTTTTCGAAAACAGTCTGCATAGCCGTATTGCTTGCTCTTGTCTCAGCGCATATTTTCTTTAGGTCTGATTCATTGTATTCTTCCTTGGCATACTCCATAAGTTTCATTGCGAGTCCCTGTTTTCTGTAATCAGGATGCACTGCAATATTCATGATCTTAAGATAATCATCCTCACCGCTCCAGTTATACGTAAAAAGATCCCCAACTATTTTGTCTCCCTCAACAAAAGCGTAGTAAGTCGCTCTTTCATCTTCTAACAGATCTTTCCAATCTTCTTCCTTCCAACAATCTGTCGGGAAGCAAAGCTTATCAAAATCTAAGATAGCATCATAGCTTTCCATGCCCAACTTTTTCATTTCTACCATATTCATAACTCTCTCATCTAAAAAACATATTTCGTTGAACGACCCTCCAAATTTGGAGGGTCGTATTTGTAGCATATCTTGTATTTTAAATACAACCTTCTTCAAAATATTGATCAGTTTGATACCACAGCATCATGTTCATGGACTCATTATAGCATGATGTGACAGTTCGTACCAACGGTTTTTTCTTGTTCATCAGGACAGCCGGTCAAATAAGTAATATTGGCCCATTCTTAAATTCTTAAACATTACTGTCTTATGACGCTCCCAGCTTACGCGAGTGCTTTTTTGATCCGATTTTTTGATCCGATTTTTTCATCAACGTTCGTATGTTCCGCTTACATATCCGTAAGCCAGCACGTTTCCATACTTGTGGGGATTGCAGGATGCATCGCTCACATTGAGGATATCATAATATAAGAGATCCGCGGCAAGATAAGGCTCATCGAATCCGATGCCTCCTTCGATCTTTACAACGGGCTCTCCCTTCATTGCATATACATAAACGGTATAAACATGCTCTCCGGATCCCGTCGGAGGGTATGGTCCCCTGTATAGGAAACTCGGATCATCACTGTGTTCCGCCTTATTTGCTCCCAAAGCCAACTGTGTCTTTTCAACCTTTGCCTGCCAGTGAACCCAGTTATTTGCACTTTCGTCTACCATGTAAATAAAATAATACTCTGCTCCTTCCACCTCATCAAAAGAAAGCTGCGGAGACAGATTCTCTCCGCTTCCGTCCGCATCGACAATGGATACATCCCACACACCGTCCTTTAAGCTTTCCGAAGAAACTTTAATGGTCGCTTTTTCCAGAAAATCCTGCTCTGTTTTTTCATACCTTCCGTGCTTACTTTTATAAATGTATTTAGTCATGGTATCGGCCTGCACTATGACAAAAGTAGATATCACTCCCCAGATCACAAGCCTGAAACAGGCAGACAAAATGTCGGTGCGAACCTTTCTCCCATCCCTCGCATCTACAAAGTCTATGTATTTTTCCGTGTTTCTTTCCCTGAAAAACAAAAGCCCTCTCACTAAGATCATTATGCTAATAATACACATCGGTATTATCAGGGCCTGTGCGGAATCCTCTTTGTATTCAACCTGCCATCTCAAAAAATACCACACGTCTCCCAGGATGCTCATCACAAAGAAAACAAGGGATACTGCAAAAGCAGCCACGCTGTCTTTTTTGTAAGAATTTGAATCACCGTCGTGATGCTTTTCAATCCTTCGGATATGAAAACACTGGTCGACAAAACCGACAAAAGAGATCAAAAATACAGGAACGCAAAACGTGCTCCCTATCACTGTTGCCGCTATCACCGCAGTCGGAACATTCGCTGTGGAAAAGAAGCTGTCCATGATAATACCGGTCAAAATAAGCACTGCTGATAAAGCAAAAAATACTGCTGCTACCACTCCGAATATCTTCCGCTGTTTGTAAGAATACATTTTATCTTGCTGCATTTTTCACAACCCTCATACTATAAAAATATACCGTAAAACAAAAGCACCCGCCTATGCGAGTGCTTTTTGAAGGTGCTGAACGGATTTGAACCGATGATCAGGGAGTTGCAGTCCCACGCCTTACCACTTGGCTACAGCACCATATTTAGTAAATCCCGTTCTGAATAAATCGAGTGACCCGGACGGGAATTGAACCCGTGTTACCGCCGTGAAAGGGCGATGTCTTAACCTCTTGACCACCGGGCCATTAGTTTATTATA
>JAFYAD010000144.1 GCA_017540915.1 Lachnospiraceae bacterium | reverse complement strand
TTCCTTGTTCTTCCAAAAATGATAGAAAGTTCCCTTGGCTATGCCTGCAGCTTCCGTAATTTTCGATATGGTCGTGTGGGTCATCCCATACTTTTTAAGTAATGGGAAACCCGCTTCAAGCATAATAAGCTTTATCTGACTTTTTTCTTCTTCTGTAAAAACTCTGGTCGGCATATAATCGCTCCTTTGTGACCGTTTTGAAATAATATTCACATAAAGATTCTAATACACCTAAAGTAAGTTGTCAATAAACAAAGTTAGTTTTTGCTAACCATACATGACAAATGCAGTTCCCACCAAAGCAAATAACGGATAGCCACGCCGTAACGCAGCTACCCGTGTTTTTAACAGCATATATAAATCAACTATCCTTAATAGAACCACACCGGATAGTAATGCGGGCTCCCTGATCTTCATCATATTCATCCGGAACCTCTGTCATATCCACTATTTCGGATGAAGCATATACGATATTATTCTCATCAAGAAGTCCTTTAAGTGATGCATGTTCCTCCTGAAGTTTTCTTACTATCCCCCGTAAAGAATTCAGGTCATGCTCATTTGCCAGCATCAGATGTCCTCCACCTATCCACTGACTAATCTTTCAATATTGCGATACCTATTTTCAGATATTTCCCCTTATATATAATATGTGTTGTCGACCGCTAAATTTTTTCAGTATTCCTATCGGATCTGTCCGTTTCCTTCGATCACGTACTTGTAGCTGCAAAGCTCCTCCAGGCCCATAGGTCCTCTCGCATGAAGCTTCTGGGTTGAGATTCCCATCTCACAGCCGAGACCGAATTCTCCTCCGTCCGTGAACCTTGTAGACGCATTCACATAAACTGCTGCGGAATCCACGCCTTTTATAAAAGCATCCGCTGCTGCCTTATCACCGGTGACTATGGACTCGCTGTGACCTGTTGAATGCTTTCTGATGTGAGCTATGGCTGATTTGACATCATCTACCACGCCTATAGAGATCTTGTAATCCAGATACTCCGTATCAAAGGTATTCTCGTCAGCCTTCACTCCGCCCACGATGGCATATGCTCTCTCGTCGCAGTGCAGCTCAACCTCAGGCATGGCTTCCTTCAGCATGGGAAGGAACTCCTCCGCTATATCCTGATGTACAAGGCAGGTCTCGCAGGCATTGCATACCGACGGACGGCTTGTCTTTGCATTTTTCACAATATCGGCTGCCATCTTAAGATCAGCCGCCTTATCCACATAAACATGACATATTCCGTCTCCCGTGTGGATACAGGGCACCAGAGCATTTGCAACACAGGCCTCTATCAGCCTCTTTCCGCCTCTGGGTATCAGAAGATCCACAAGCCCTACAGCCTTCATGATCTCTTCAGATGAGGCATGAGTAGTATCCTCTATGAGCATCAGAGCATCTTCATTGAGCCCCTCTGACGCAAGGCCTTTTTTTAATGCCTGTACGATAGCCTCACTGCTCCTGTGGGCTTCCTTGCCGCTCCTTAAAACACAGGCATTTCCGCTCTTTATGGCAAGGCTTGCAGCATCGCTGGTAACATTTGGTCTGCTCTCGTATATTATAGCCACTACTCCCAGAGAAGTTGACATCTTCTTTATCACAAGACCGTTCGGTCTCTCCACCGTAGTGAGCACTCTGCCCACCGGATCAGGCAGTGCCACAACGCCTCTGATGCCCTGAGCCATATCCTCAATGCGTTCTTTTGTGAGACGAAGTCTGTCTATCATAACTTCGGTGATCTTACCCTTTGCCGCCTCAACGTCTTCATCATTTGCAGCCAGGATCTTATCCGTATCGGCCACAAGAGCATCTGCCATGGCGTTCAACGCCCTGTTCTTGGTATCTGTATCCGCCTCACCTATCTCCAGTGAAGCTATCTTTGCCTTCTGCAGTATTTCCAAGGTTGTCATGGAATCTCCTCCCTCTTAAATAATATACCTTTTAACTGTTTCAGTTACAGATTCGTCACTATTCACGGGTGTTTTAATGCGTATTCCTGATAAAAAATTCCCGTTAATTTCGTTCTATAACAACTCTGCTTTACTCAGACACTCCTGGGTGTAAGTTTGCCGTCATCTTCCTTTTTTTGCGCTAAAAATCTGGTACCCACACGCTTATTGTCCACTATATCGTACAGTATCTCCGGCCGTCTTCCGTTAGCCACCACCATATCCATCCCGGCTTCCGTGGCGATCTTTGCCGCATGTATCTTGGTAGCCATGCCGCCTGTGCCCCTGTTGGAACCGGCAGATCCACCCAAAGCCTCAATGGCGGGTGTTATCTTCTCCACTACCGAAATAAACTCGGAGTTGTAATTCTGATGTGGATCACTGTCATACAGACCGTCAATGTCAGATAACAGGATCAAAAGATCCGACTCCACAGTCTTCGCCACCAATGCACTCAGGCTGTCATTGTCACCAACAGAGATCTCCGATGTACAGGTTGAGTCATTCTCATTGATGATGGGAATGACATCATATTCAAACAGTTTGAACAGAGTATTGGAAAGATTCTCCAGCCTGTCCGGATGATCAAAGTCTTCTCCCGTCAGCAGAAGCTGTGCCACCACGTGATTATACTCAGTGAAGAGCTTATCATAAATATGGATAAGCTCACACTGTCCTACCGCAGCAGCGGCCTGCTTGCCCGGAAGATCCTCCGGCTTTGAGTGGAGATGCAACTTTCCTATGCCCATGGCTATGGCGCCGGATGACACCAGTACTATCTCATGACCTGCATTTTTCAGATCCGAAAGAACCTTTACCAGTGATTCTATCCTCCTGATGTTCAAATTCCCGGACTCATGCGTCAATGTGGATGAGCCCACCTTTACAGTAATCTTCATCTTAAGTAAGCCTCTTTTCTTGATCTTATACAAATTCGTATTATAGCAAATATACCAATCTATCTCAATATACTTTTACCATGTATTCACTGCTGTGTTAGAGTTTGTCCCGGCACGATCACCCTCTTCAACACATCCCCCACAAAATAGAGCGACCCGAATACCACCGTATCTTCCGGTATGGAATCGATATCCTCTATGACTGTGGTCTGCGCATCAGTATATCCGCAGTTTTGAGCCTGACGGGCAAGCTCAGCCGCGGGCAAGGCCCTCTCGTAATCCGTCTGCGAAGCATAGAATTTTCGGCACAGTGGCAGCATATCCTTTAACATTCCCGTGAAATCCTTGTCCTTCATCACTCCCATGACAAAGCAGAATTTCCTGTCCGGATAAGCCGTCATAAGTGCCTCCTTCAGGGCACGGACACCGTGCTCGTTGTGCGCGCCGTCTATGATGAGCAACGGTTTGTCTCTCAGTATCTGGAACCTTCCGTCCCAGGCTGCTTCTTGAAATCCTGCAGATATTACGCGGTCTATATCTGTATCCTCCGGAAATAACTTCTTCCTCTTTTCAAAAAAACATCTGACGACCAAAGAAGAAAGCCGTGCATTCCTGCGCTGATATTCTCCCTTGAGCGCCAACACTCCCTCATAAATATCATCTTCCCGTAAGAATGTAACGTTTATATCTTTCTCGCTGCAAGTTTTTGCAAAATATTCCCTGACGCTTTCATCGCAGGAACCTATGAACGCATCTGTTCCGTGCTTTAATATACCTGCCTTCTCTGCAGCAATGTCCGTCAGACTGTCGCCAAGATACTGCATGTGGTCAAACCCTATGGACGTAATGGCTGAAACCGCAGGTACACCTATGGCATTGGTGGAATCAAGTCTTCCTCCAAGTCCGCATTCCAATACCACAACATCAGTATTCTTTTCCACAAAATACAGAATCCCTATAGCAAAGCAATAGTCAAACATAGTCAGTGTAATGCCCTTGGCGTCGGCTGTCCCCCGGACCATCTCAGCCAGTCTCACTACATCCTCGTCTGATATGCAGGTATGTTTCATATCATTTATGATATTTTCTTTATTGAATATCCTGATGCGCTCATTAAAGCTTATCAAATGCGGTGAAGTAAACAGACCAACCCTAAGCCCCGCCTCCGATAATGCCGAAGCGGTAAGTGCACATACAGACCCTTTTCCGTTGGTGCCCGCAACATGGATAAATTCAAGC
>JAFYAD010000143.1 GCA_017540915.1 Lachnospiraceae bacterium | reverse complement strand
GTTTGCAGCCTGTACCCGTATGCGAGCGGTATATGTTCCTGGTTCATACTTCTGACTTTGCAACATTTCAACCGTTCCGTCACCGACGGTTTTGGACCATCCTTTGATGCTTGCGATGTATCCTGTGCCGTTTTTAGTTGCATCATATTTGGGCAGGTTTCTTATTTCGGGTTCAGTGATGGATACAGACAGATTTCTGAGTGTATAACAGGGTACGACAATATAAAATAATGCTGTGTTTCCATCAATATTTTGTTTGGTGGCTACTACATTATGATTATTGGCGAAATCGGTATAGGTGATGGTAACATTTGGAGTCGCACTCCATGTGTAGCCTTCTGCTGCGGTAAGTTTGACCATAAGTGTATATTCTTTATCCACTGTAAAAACATTACCGTTTATGCCGGCACCACCGTTTTCGGCAAGCAGGTTTTGAGTCTTCAGGTTATCCTCAAACCATCCTATAACTTCTGATGTATAGTGCTCGTCATTGTCAGTAGCGGTCGTGGTAGCAACAGCTCCAGCTATGGGCGCATCAACATATACCGCTGCTGATTCCAGTACGGTGCTGTCCGCGAGGACTTGTGTCGGTTTTGCCGGATTTAAGATCATCATCACGGTGAGGATAAAAAAGATCACCGGCAGAGGTCTGACTGTCTTAGTGTTTTTCATGGTTTGCCTCCTGTTATTATGAGATAATTACCGTAAAATGGCGATTTCCTGTTGTATTATATAAAAAAATGCGGATGACCTTCATCACCCGCAAGAACCATTTTTTAATTTTGCGTTTTTTTCCTGTCGTCGTCGTGAACCACCAGACCCAGTGCTTTTGCGTTTATCGCGAGCTCCAGCCTGTTTTTGTATCCTGTCTTGTTCAGCATGTTCTGGATGTGTCGTTTGACAGTATTGAGAGATATGCTGTATTTTTCGGCAATTTCCTCATTGGAACGGTTGGTTGTGAGCTCTCTTAAGATCTCAAGTTCCCTTTCGGTGAGCTCGGATTTTTTAGTATAACCAAATTCATAATCCGGCGCGTTTCCCGGATAGACCGATTCACCATTCATCGTTCTGTCCATAATATCCAAAAGAGAACTCTCATGATATTCCTTGAACCAGAAGCTGTCTATATTTCCGCGTTTTGCCTCTTCGGTCCATTTGTATTCGCCGGTGGAAGTGGCTAAGATAACCTTTGTTTTTGGATTGTTGTTCTTTATTGTTTGTGCGCAGGTGAGCCCGTCCAGCCCCTTTTTCATCATGACATCCAGTATGACAAGGTCCACAGGGTTTGCATGGCAGTAAGATACTGCCTGCTCGGCCGTGGAAAAGGAAGCCGACAGCTCATAGTTTACGGTGCTTTTTATCAGCAACTCGAACATGGTGCGCGGTATGTATTCGTCATCTGCTATGACGACCTTGTATTTACGTTTCAGATCCGACATGAAATGTTCCTTTCTTCCTCAGATGTGACAGGTATGCTGATCTCAACTGTAAAGCATTTTGTCCCTGTTATACTCATGGTGCCGCCTGCGCTTTCGATCAGAGAGCGTAGCGACGCCAAACCGCCGGTTTCCCTGATATCTTTTTCAGGCGGGTTATCATTTCCGGAGAGCGAAAAAATTATGTTTTCATCGGACATCGTTACGGTGACGTTCAGATGATCACCGCCGGCATGTTTTTTTGTATTGGTGGAGCATTCGTTTATAGCTGATGCCAGAATGTCCCGCGCGGATCCGGCTTCGGGTATTGTGCCGCTCAGTACGACCTGTACCGATATCGTTTTTGCCATTTCTATTGCTTCCGTTAACAGATCGGTCTCGGTATCATCCTCTTCGTATTCTTTCAGCAGTTGCATGTTTGTGAGCTTCAGCATGTTTAAGAATGCTTCCTCATCTATGGATGAGGGATGCTCCATATAGTGGAGTTCTGCTAACAGTATGTGACCGGTTTCACTGTGCACTTGCCGTCTGGCGTTCAAAAGTTCGCGGGATATGGTTATCTGATCGGCACGTCTGTTGAAAATCTCCAAACGGTTTCTTATTTCATTGAGTTTTCTGTTCTTTTTCCTGAGTTCCGCGTTAATACGAGCTTCGGCAGTAATATCGTTTGCGGTTAGCTGTGTGTATGTTCTCCCGTCTATGGTGGTCCTGGCACAGGTAAACTGCCATGTTTTCGTTTCGTCAGAATAGACAGGAGTGTTTTCATAGGGAGAGAAATTTGTCAAATGTTTTCCTGAGCGAGCGATGGATATATCGTTCATGACAACATTTGCAAATAAAACATTACCGTTCTGGTCCGCAAATGCGATCCCTGCTGGCAGCAAGTCCAGTGCTTCTTTTATTGATGAGGGGGTGAGAGTGTTATCACGGAGTTTTCGGCGGTATAGCGTGGCAAAACACAGATATGCTGTTATTGCGGCTTCCGCAAAGAAAACAACGGTCGCCGGAAGCGAGCAAAAAACATCGGTCACTCCTGACCAGTTTCTTAAATAATCCTGCTCTGAGTAATAGTAGTAGTCGGGCTCTGCGTAATGAAATCTTCCGTCTAACATCAGATAGAACGCCGAAAAAAATACTGCGAAAACGATCGGCAATATAACAATGTTTTTATCTTTTTTGTTGAGCCTGTAAAATTCGATCAGCAGATACCCCGAATAAAGGGTGATCAGCATGGCGCAGATTATGAGAAACTCGCTGAACACAGAATTCATTGAATCCCATATGGTCATATTTGCTCACCGCCTTTCTCCTGTAATTGATCGTTGGCTAAAACATGCGCCAATCTGTCCGGTGATGTGGGCTGTATGGAGATGTAAAGTATATCGTCCTGTGATTCAACCGTTGTCGGAAGCGGCATGTTTTCGGTGTTTATCGGTATGTTTGAGTCGGTGGCTAAAGTTAGAACGGATTCTTTGAATGCCACCATTAGCATGGATGCGTGACCATACAGGAGTTCGGTGATCAGCCGGAATGTGTCGTAGAGCGAAATGACTGTTTCTGATGGGAGTTCGATTGATTTACTGTTTATAAAACCGCTCTCATCTACCGATGTTTTTATGCCCATGAAGGCGAGATACTTTCCGGATTCGGAAATAGACAGCATCAGTTCATTCACGGGGATTGTATCATGCTCAGATGCCATCAGCAGCATGTTTGTTTTTCTTTTTACAAATGCATTTAATACAGATACTTCAGCTATTATATCTTTGAAGCCGTCTGTTTGGGGGTGGGCTTCATTCAGAAGCTCCGCAATCTTTTGCTGGCAGGGGTACATTTCCTGCGCAATCTCGTGGTATATGTGATGATGCAGGCGGAGGTAGGCGTTTTCCTCTTTTTGTCTGTTTTCATATTCAATGAGGGTGTTCTCGCTTTCAAGTATCTCGTTGGCTTCATTGAGATCCTCGTTTGCCTGATGTATCCTGCTTTCATCCTCAATCCAGAAAGTATAACCGCCGCGTATTTTTTTGCCGGAAAGCTTGTGGTCGGGTGAAGGATATATTGGAGTTTCAAGGGCTTTGATCAGATCATTTTTTTCGAGAATATCACTGCCTGCAGACCGGTATACCGGTCGGAAACCGGTGTCGGTTATTACGATTGTCATGGGAAGACCGGCAAAGAAGCCCGCATAGTTTTCGTTACAGGGTATTAGTCTATGCCTTATGGCAAACTCAAAGATAGCCAGCAATGTGAAAATATTTATCTCCGGTGACTCGTAAGGCGGGGTGAATTCTATGTATTTTTTTAATGTGTGCAGCTGCATCAGTATCAGCCACATGAGTAAGATACCGGCAAGATACAGCAACTGCTTTTTGTTTCGCAGGCCAAAGGTGCGGATGAGCAGAAACAGACCTGCGGCGATCGCCAGTATCATCCATGAGTAGGCAAGGTAAAAGGTTATGCGGTATGTATATGTTCCGGATTTTCCGATGAAGTTTGTGAGTCCGGGTTCCGGTACAAATACCAGATGGTGTAGGTCGTTGGTCATAAAAACGGCAGACAGAGCGGTTGGAATGATCAGAAGCAGACGTTCGTCCGGTCTTTCGTTTTTTGCTCCTCTCCGAATACGGATGCAGATCAGCAGGAACATCGCAGGAATAAATGTCATGGGAATATAATAGGCATACCATGCCAGACGAAGCCCTGCGTCTGTGCCGGCGATACGATATTTATATGCACGGAGCACCAGATGGAATATCATGAAAACCGCCACGATCACCATGTAGTTGCGGGATATTGACGGAAGCAGTCTGGTGTAAACCGATTGAATCCATGATAGTATCAGCACGGTATATATGATGAGTTCCAGACAAAAGAACATCGTGACCGCAGCATAGTGCGGATCGCCCAGTGCGCTTATGTCATGTATGGTGTGTTCTGCTATGTGAAACAGCCCTGCAACTACAAGGAAACCGATAAAAACAAGCAGATTCTTTTTGGGGTTTTGCATATGCGGATTCTCCCTTACCTAAACGATAATATACTGTTTATATACCCTTCGCAACAGTATTTTTAAATGCGGCATTGCACCTTAATGGACATAATGCTATAATCGAAAACAGTGTGTATTAGAAAACTCAGAGGTGAGACAAGATGGATATTGCAGGAAAAAAGCTTGTGATCAAGGCTTTAAGGGAAGAAAAGGTTGATACGGTATTCGGTTATCCGGGAGGCATGATAATCGATATTTTTGATGAATTATATAAGGAAGAGGATATGCATGTGGTGCTGCCCAGGCATGAGCAGGCGCTGATACATGAGGCCGAAGGCTATGCGAGAGCCACGGGAAAGACTGCTGTCTGCATGGTGACCAGCGGTCCGGGTGCCACCAATATCATAACGGGACTGGCTGACGCGCATTTTGACTCTATTCCGTTGGTTGTCATAACAGGTCAGGTGGCATTGCCTCTCATAGGCAATGATGCTTTCCAGGAAGTTGATATAGTAGGCATGACCAGATCTGTCACCAAATACGGCATTACGGTCCGCAACAGGGATGACTTGGGACGGATCTTAAAGGACGCGTTTTATATCGCAAAGACCGGAAGACCGGGACCTGTCATCATAGACATACCCAAGGACATCCAGAATGAGAAGGGTCC
>JAFYAD010000142.1 GCA_017540915.1 Lachnospiraceae bacterium | reverse complement strand
CTTACAGATGCTTACTACATGACACTTGAGGATGGCCAGGACATCAGTATCACACAGGAAGGTGTATATGTAATAAGCGGAACGGCCACTGACGTTTCGATAATTGTTGAAGCTGCAGATACAGACAAAGTACAGATCGTACTGGATGGCGCAAGCATTACAAATACAACAGATCCAGCAATCTACGTAAAGAGCGCAGACAAGGTATTTGTAACTACAGCAGATGGTACCAGCACACTTAAGGTCACAGGAACCTTTACAGCTGACGGCACAACAAACTTAGACGCAGTTATCTACTCAAAGTCAGATCTTGTCCTCAACGGAACAGGAACACTTAACATCGAATCAACAGCTAACGGAATTTCTGCCAAGGATGATCTGAAGGTAACAGGCGGAACCTATAACATCACATCAACTGAGGATGCTGTAGAGGCTAACGATTCCATCAGGATCTACGATGGCTCTTTTGATATAACAAGTAAAAAAGACGCTTTCCACAGCGAGAATTCAGATGACAATACTCTTGGATATATCTACATCCAGGGTGGCACATTCACAATTAACGCCACAGAGGATGGTATCCAGGCAACTACAGTTCTAATGATTGACGGCGGAACCTTCGATATCACTGCTGCAGAGGGACTTGAAGCCACCTACGTTCAAATCAACGACGGAACCATCAAGATTGAAGCTTCCGATGATGGAATCAATGCAACTCAGAAGAGCACCGCCTACGATGTTGTTATAGAGGTTAACGGTGGCGATATCACAGTAAACATGGGTGCCGGAGACACAGACGGTTTTGATGCCAACGGAAATATCTACATCAACGGCGGAACAATCTCAGTTACCGGAAACTCAGCCTTTGACTGGGACGGCGAAGCTCAGTTAAATGGCGGAACAGTCACAGTTAACGGCGAGGAAGTTACAGAGCTCACCAACCAGATGATGGGCGGAATGGGCGGATTCGGCGGAGGCCACGGCGGAATGGGCGGTCAGATGCCTCAGGACGGTCAGATGCCGGAAGGCTTTGACGGACAGATGCCCGAAGGTGGCCAGATGCCTGAAGGCGGTCAGATGCCAAACGGCCAGAACGGTCAGTTCCCCGGCGGCGGAAGAGGCGGCAGAATGAACGGCCAGATGCCAAGTGACCAGAACACAACAGAAAGCAGTTCAAGCAGTAGCCAGGGCTAATTTCATAGATAAACAAAAAATAGGCGCAGCCATCAGGCCGCGCCTTTTTTATTATCAAGCTGTTCTAAGAAGTCCGACAACTCCGATGATCAGCAGAATCGGAAGTTCTATAAAAGCGAATCCGTAAGCAACCATTCCAACAAGAATAAATGGAAGGAACACAATGTAGAACAAGAATTTCATTATGCCCCAGGTTGCTTTGAATGCGAAACCAAGCAGTCTGCCGAAGATCATGAAGAACAAAATAAAGAATATGATTGTCATCATGTGCGTTCACCTCCTTTTTGTTTTCTCCAAGTTCTTACCTGTTGATATGAGTTTACCTCCACAAGGCGTAAACAAAAATATTCGTTT
Source organism: Lachnospiraceae bacterium (assembly GCA_017540915.1). The sequence continues at coordinate 2,387 of JAFYAD010000142.1, read as the reverse complement.
TGGAGAAAACCGGGAGGTTATTTTTCCTATTTTTCGAATACATTGTTGTTTATGACAATGTAATATTTACCATCACTGCCTTCATAGCCTGCTACTTCGTCACTGTTTACATAATCTATCAGGTAGTCCACATCAGTAGCAACAGCTGTCTTTTGCGATCCGTCCTTATTAATGCTTCTGAGTTCTCCATCACATGTGTAGTAGCATTTTCCGAACAGTTCATCCCAGATCACTCCGTTAATGTTTTCCTCACCGCAATTATCAAGAAGTACATCTTCCTCACCCTCTTTGAAATAATAGAGCTTGAAATCATCACCGTGTTCGTCATATTCAAATTTTAGAATAAAGCCCTCAGAAAAACCATCTACATATTCTATGCGCTCCAAAATCCTGTCTTTCTCGGATATGATCGTCTCGTAAACATCACCGGATTTATATACCGCTTTATAGGTAGCGCCATCCTGTTTATATAGACAGGTCGGTCCCTCTGAAGTCATGGCATACTTATACGCATATCCGCCATCTCTGAGCTGCACAGCCGATGTGCAGTCCTTACTCAGGCAATAAGTCTTATCTCCGCAATCCAGTATCACAGCATCCGCCAGGTTATCCACACCAACAATAGCATCGTTCACCATGTCACCTGTATGATTTACATCAGCATCTACAATCTCGATCTCACGCATGTCATCTGCAAGCTCTACCGGCACATCCAGCCCACTCTCAAAGTACCATACCTTTTCGTTATCTGTATAAAGCACCTTCTCACAGGATCTGTCAAAGTAAGAATGGTATGCATATTCCTTGTTGATTCTCCTTGACTCACCATTTTCATAACAGTAAAAACCATTGTCGTTTCCCGAGTACAGCTCATAAAATACAATATTACCGCCGTTGTTAACCGCCAAAGGAGTAAACATACCTGTTTTAGCCTCATCAATGACAACCGGCTCTTTTCCGATTCCTCCGATAACAACGCCGTGTTTACTGTCAGGTAGGTAATCATTATAGACAATTGTTTTACCATCCGGAGAAATACGTGGTCTGCTACCGTTATCTGAAAGAAACGTCTCCTCCCCGGTCTCAGTATTATACAGCCACAGTCCTGCCGAAGAAGAACTGTAATAGACCGTCGTACCATCATAGCTGATACCGGCACAAGAGCAGCCACTTGCTATCTGCTTAAATGTAAGGTCTGCTTCCATCAAATAGCAATTCCTGTTCTTTAGGATTACTCCGTATCTTCTGTCGGCATCAAAATAGACATACATCCCAAATGGATCGTTGTCATGGAAATTAGTCAGTACTTCTCCGTTGTCATTAAAAAAATATCCATCAGTCTCATAAAGTTTTATACCGGTATATGGCTTCTTCTCGGGCGTAATATCTACAACTTTTACCCCGCTCTCTTTTTCCGTCTCGTCCACCGGCGTCACTTCCGGAGTTTCTTCAGGTTGCCCCGAAGGCGTAAGCTCAATCCCTAGTTTTTCCTCTGTCTTGTCCTTTGCTGTCTGCGCAGCATCTCCGATCTTCTCCGCAGCCACAGGGTTAAATGCCTTAAGGAATCTGTATCCCAAGAACATGGAACCTGCCATGACCGAGAGCATAACTATTGTGGTCAAAAGACCTCTAAGAAAACTACCACCTTTTTTCATCCTAATCTATCACCTTCATCCCCGTAGTAAATGCGAAAGGATACATAAATATCCTCTCGTCTCCGGAGTCAAATTGTACTGTAAATTTTGTGGGTATATCATCGTCATCCCACCTGACATCTATTCTTGTGCCTTCGCCATATTTGCTCTGGCTTATTCTCTCCCCGATCACAAGATTATCGGGTACATCCTTCTCTTCCACAGCCGCTTTCTTTTTCTTAAGAAGCGGAGTTGGCTTAAGCAGGACACTTGCTGCCTTTTCTTTGGTTTCTTTTTCTCGGTTTCGGGCACTTCTTTCATCTTGCTCATCTCTGATACGAATATCGATGGTGCATCAGAATACTTCAGGATATTGAGGTTATCCTTAGCCCTGGTCATGCCGACGTAAAAGATCCTTCGCTCCTCCTCATAGTCCTGCTTCTCCTTGGGTGTTGCCTTCTTGAAGTTTATCACCTTGCCGGGAAGAACGCCGTTTATGACATCCATCAGATAGACTGTGTCATACTCAAGACCTTTACTTGAATGGATTGTGGACAAAATGAAGTTGCTCTTAAAGTTTGGCTTCTCCTCAGTAAGAGTCTGCCTGAGCACATCAAGTCTCTCAAGAAACTCTTCGATTGTCGGCTCGTTCTTTGCAAGGCACTCCAGGATAAAGAGCTTGCCCGCATCCATGTTGTTGTCGCTTAAATACTCGCCGTATCCCATGTATTTTTCAAGCCTGCTTATGGCCTT
>JAFYAD010000141.1 GCA_017540915.1 Lachnospiraceae bacterium | reverse complement strand
TGTAATCTTTGTACGGACAACTTCCACCTCCGTTTTTCGTTTTTGCTCGTCCTAATCACAGGAAAATGCGATAACACCGGCTTTTACGTGTGTTTTCGTCCCCCCTGTTTTTAGACATAAAAAAAAGACGTTACTTCCATCGCCCGAACATAATACCACGGACGGGAAGCAACGTCAACCAATTTTTGTGATTTTTTATATCTTTTTGTTACTATTCACAGTACAGCAGGCTTATCAACTGCAAATCAAATATGTGATCACGGCAGCCACCCATGCCACAAAGCATTGCCACAAAACCACTGTCGCTGCCCATTTGCCTCCCATCTCCCTGCGTATTGAGGATACAGCCGCCACGCACGGAGTATACAGAAGGGAGAACACCAGCATGGCCGCAGCCTGCGCCGGCACCAGCACGGTCCTGACCTCTGTGCCGAACAGGATCTCAAAGGTTGATACCACGCTCTCTTTTGCCATAAAGCCACTGATAAGCGAGGTACAGATCCTCCAGTCTCCAAGTCCTGCCGGACTCAATACCGGTGCCAGCACTCCTGCTATGGTGGCCAGTATGCTGTATCGCTGATCCGTCACTATATTGAAATGCCAGTCAAAGTTCTGCAGTAGCCAGATCACTATAGTCGCCATCAGAATGACGGTGAAGGCTCTCTGAAGGAAATCTTTTGCTTTTTCCCAGAGGAGCCGGAAAACATTTTCCGCTCCGGGCAATCTGTAATTGGGAAGTTCCATCACGAAAGGAACCGGCTCGCCGCGGAACAGTGTCCTCTTGAACACGCAAGCCACCAGTATTCCCGTCAGGATCCCCAGAAAATACAATCCCACCATGATCAGAGCTTTGTATTTCGGAAAGAAAGCATCCACAAAAAATGCGTAGATAGGGAGCTTTGCGGTACAGCTCATGAAAGGAGTCAGCAAGATAGTCATCTTCCTGTCTCTCTCGCTGGGCAGGGTTCTGGTGGACATTACCGCCGGAACAGTACATCCAAACCCTATCAGCATAGGGACGATACTCCTGCCCGAAAGCCCTATCCTTCGCAGCAGCTTATCCATAAAAAATGCTACTCTCGCAATATATCCGCTGTCCTCCAGCATGGACAGGAAGAAAAACAGTGTGACGATGATGGGAAGAAAGCTTAAGACACTGCCCACGCCCGCAAATATACCTTTTATGATGAGGCCGTGCAAGACGCTGTTCACGGATGCCCTTGTGAGCAGATCATCCGTAAAAAGGGTCAGTGCATCCATACCCTTCTCCAGGATTCCCTGAAGGTTTCCGCCTATGAGATCAAAGGTCAGCCAGAACACAACTGCCATTATGATGATAAATATAGGTATTGCCGTAAATCTTCCGGTGAGTATCCTGTCTATCTTTTCGCTGCGTATGCTCTCCCTGCTCTTGGCAGGTTTCTTGACGCAGCTGTCGCAGACATTGAATATGAAAGAATATCTCATATCCGCCATGGATGCGCTGCGGTCCAGACCGCGCTCTCTCTCCATCTGCAGGACGATGTGTTCCATGGTCTCGGTCTCATTCTGATCCAGCATCAGCTTCGCGGTTATGAGTTCATCACCCTCCACCACCTTACCTGCGGCAAACCGCAGTGGAATGTCAGCCTTAACCGCGTGATCTTCTATCAGATGGCAGATACTGTGGAGACATCTGTGCACGGCTCCACCGTGATCCCCGTCACTGCAGAAGTCCTGACGCACAGGTTTTTCCCTGTAATGAGCCACATGGATAACATGCTCTATCAGCTCGTGTATACCCTGATCTTTTGCCGCAGATATGGGAACAACAGGCACTCCAAGCATAGCCTCCATTGCGTTAATGTCTATGGTACCTCCGTTTGCGATAAGCTCATCCATCATGTTGATGGCCACCACCATGGGAATGTTCATCTCCAAAAGCTGCATTGTGAGATACATATTTCTCTCTATATTGGTGGCATCCACTATATTGATGATTGCCTTAGGCTTTTCATCCAGCACGAAATTGCGCGAAACCAGCTCTTCGCTGCTGTAGGGAGACATGGAATATATACCCGGAAGATCCGTCACCAGTGTATTGGGATAGCCTTTGATAACGCCGTCCTTTCGGTCCACGGTAACGCCGGGGAAGTTGCCCACATGCTGATTGGAACCCGTAAGGCGGTTAAAAAGAGTGGTCTTTCCGCAGTTCTGATTGCCTACCAGCGCAAATGTCAGCAGTTCATCATCAGGCAGCGGCTCCACATTAGCTTCCGGATGGGATTTTCCGTATTCTCCGAAACCGGGATGCACTGTACTGTCCGACTTGCCTGCGCCCTTTGACATTTTTGTCTCCCGGTTCTCCTCACCTTTCCTGTCTCCCGGGAGATCTTCAGGTTCCGGCTCGCCCTTTACCTTCTCTACAGATATCCTTGCTGCATCCTCCAGCCTCAGTGTAAGCTGATAGCCATGTATCATCAGCTCCACAGGGTCACCCATCGGTGCATATTTCACCACTGTGACCTTAGCCCCCGGTATCACTCCCATATCCAGAAAATGCTGTCTGAGTGCACCCTCTCCGCCGACTTCCGTTATCAAAGCCGACTGTCCGATGCCTATATCTCTTAACGTCATCTTACGATCCCTTTCCGTTTTATTGTCTCAAAACAGTATACAGCGCAAGCTGCAGACACGCAAGCAGAAGCTGCCGTTTGTGTATTCCGGCATTAAGAAAAAAAAGCTGCTGTGCCGACAAGGGCACAACAGCCTCATAAGCTCATAAAATGATTTCAGCAACCGATTACTGAGCAACCGCCTCAAGGATAGCGTTAGCCTCTTCCTCAGAAAGCTGTGCGCCTACCATTACATTGCCCTCAGCGTCAACGATGTACCAGTCAGAACCGTCTGTGTAGTAACCAAGAGTAGCGCCGCCAACCTGAACGAGCATGTACGGTGTTCCGTCATCAAGCTGAGCCTCTGCTACATCATAAGCTGCAAAATACTCGTTTGATCCGTCGTTAAGGTATGCGATCTGATCTCCGTCTGAGCTCTGGAAGAAGCAAAGAACTGCATCGCTGCTGCCGTCATTTACATAGAAACCACTGTCATAAATCCACTGTGTCTCTGATGCAGTTTCACCTTCGCCGGCATCTTCACCCTCTTCTTCGTAATCGCCTTCTTCCTCGTAATCGCCCTCTACGTCAGCGTCAGCAGTTGTGGTTGTAGAACCGGCATCTGAAGCCGGTGCATCACTTCCGCCGCAACCTGCCAAAAGGCTCATGCTCATTACGCTCGCAAATAAAATTGCTACCAGTCTCTTTTTCATTTCATCTTCCTCCTGTTTTGTAGAACTTCAATCTACTTTTTTTCACAACGATATGGAATATACCATTATAAGATTTTCAGTACTATGTCCTAAACTTCCAAGATTATGAACATTATCAAAAAATTTTTATGCATTTTACACAATTTTTCAATAATAAATGGCGCACAGTGCCCTG